>PMXD01000231.1 GCA_003165895.1 Bacteroidota bacterium
TTAATTTTAAACAGCTTCTAAGCAAATTTTTGCATCTAACCGAGCGCTTCTCTCATCTCGGGGCTATCAGGGGCAATGGCTGAGCCAAAAAAGTGCGTTAACCTGCCTTTTTCGTCAACCACGTATTTACAGAAATTCCAACCCGGGGCCTGGTTATTCCAGCCATTCAGTTTGGCATCGCTCAACCACTTATAAACAGGGTTTTGATCGGGTTTTAATACGGAGGTTTTTTTAAAGATAGGAAAGGTTACGCCGTAATCCATCCGGCAAAAAGTAGCAATCTCTTCGTCCTTGCCGGGTTCCTGTGCACCAAAATTGTTGGCTGGAAAGCCCAGGATAGTAAGCTTATCTTTGCGTTCTTCATACAACTTCTCCAAACCGTCATACTGCGAGGTGTAGCCGCAAAAAGAGGCCACGTTTACCAGCACTACTTTCTTTCCTTTAAACTGCTCAAAAGAAACTTCTTTACCATCCGTAGTATTAAATTTCAGCGAATAAAATGGAACTAGGGGTTCCTTCTTCTCTTTATTGCTCACTACATCTGCATTTTTCTTTACCAGCCTGGTTAAGCCCATTATAACCGGGTATAAGAACTTTAATATTTTTTGTTTGGTTTCCATTTTTGTAGTTTCTACCGGCTGAATATTCAATTGCCGAAAATAACAATTGTAAATCCAATGTCGTTAAGTTAAGCGTTGCCAAGGTTCGACCCCGCTGGGGTCGTGTATTTCATCTGGAGATTTGCTATAAATATTCGACTCCTCTGGAGTCGCAATACCGGTAAATTACGATGCTGACCTCAGAGAGGTCAAATATTTATAGCACCAACCAATAGAAGAATAACACGACTCCAGAGGAGTCGCATGGGAATTTGCTTAACTTAATGACATTGATTGTAAATCGCTTTAAGTTCAGTACCCGGGCCTAAAATTTTTCGGTTTAACTGTATAACTAACTAAACCACGCAAACATGTCCTGTAATTGCAGCTTGCTTTTTGCCTGAGCATTCAAATCTTTTAAAACTTTCCCTTCCGCCATTTGAATAATACGGTTACCATATTGGTGGGCGTCTTTAAGGTTATGGGTTATCAGCACTGCCGTTAATTTATATTCCTTAATCAGTGCATCGGCCGTTTCGAGAACAATTTTAGCGCTGCGCGGGTCCAAAGCAGCAGTGGGTTCATCCAGCAATAAAATATCAGTATGGTCCATAATACTCATCAACAACGTAAGCGCCTGCCTTTGCCCCCCTGAGAGCGTTCCCATGGGCTGTTCTACCTTATTCTCCAAACCCATGCCCAAAGTTGAAATACGTTCCTGAACCAGTTTCTTAAACGGCGCGTTTACTCCTATCACCGGTTTTTTGCGGGTAGTACGCAAGGCTGCCAATCTGAAATTATCCAATATACTCAGGTCGGGTGCAGTGCCGCTTAGCGGATTCTGAAAAACGCGTGCTATCCATTGGCTGCGTTTATACTCGGGCAACTTTGTAACATCAGCATTGTTCAACAGTACATTTCCCGATGAAACACTTTCAGCACCTGAAATGATGTTCAGCAGCGTGGTTTTTCCTGAACCATTAGACCCAACCAACACCAGATACTCCCCTTGCTGAATGGTAAGCGAAACATCATTTAACGCACACACTTCGTTCACCTCGCCTTTATTAAAAACCTTCTTTATGTTTTGCAGCGTTATCATACCTTTTTCATTCTTAGCCTTGGAATACTTACAATTAACAGCACCATTACCGAAGTAACCAGCTTTAACAGGTTAGGGTCTACTCCTACCGAAAGTGTAAACGCCAGCACCAGTTGAAAAACAATACTGCCCGCCAGCACCGTCAATAATTGCGCAACAATTGACTGTATACTCCACCACTTAATAAGGGCATCACCAATCAGCACTGAACCCAGGCCGGTAATAACAATACCTATGCCCATATTGATATCTGTAAAATTCTGATACTGTGCCACCAGGTAACCGCTTAAAGCCGTTAACGCATTAGCCATGGCTAACCCGGTAATTTTCATTACATCGTTGTTAATGCCCAAAGCGCGGGTCATAGACGCACTGTTACCCACTGCACGCATGGCAATGCCAAAATCTGTTTTCAGTAAATACCCCAGTGTTGCCGACAACACAGCAATAAATATTAAACCGGTTAAAGCCTCGTTGTAAATATCATTGGCAAATGGATGCAGATAGTTGAATACCGTTTGCACATTCAGCAAAGGCACGTTGCTACGGCCAAGGATGGTTAGGTTGATGGAATACAGGCCCGTCATAACCAGGATACCAGCCAGCAGGGCGTCAATTTTAAGTTTGGTATGTATTAAGCCGGTTAAAGAGCCGGCAAAGGCCCCCGCCAGCATAACCACTGGTATAATTGCCCATGCGGGCCAGTGTGCGGTTAAAAGCACTGCTGTAAGCACTGCGCCCAATGTGTAACTGCCATCGGTAGTAATATCGGGTATGCCGAATATTTTCATAGTAATGAAAATACCCAGCGCCATGGCCGATAGGCAGAGACCCAACATGATGGCGGTTAAATAAAATTCCATGCTTTTGGAGTGTTAACGTAATACTGCACACATTTTTATAAGTGCATTAAACTTCACAAAACAATGTTATAATAAATAAACAAATAACTCCTTAACACGTTAACACATTAACACACTTATTTTACTGCTTCGAAATTATCGGGTATAGCAATGTTGAACTGCTTTGCAGCAGCAGGATTATAAACCCGCTTACGCAGTTTTACCATTTGCCAGTTTAAACCACTGGTACTTTTATTTTTAAGAAATACAGCAGCCTGTTCACCGGCCTGGTAACCCCATTGATAAATATCAGCTCCATATGCTGCCACGGCGCCCCTTGATACTAATCCCGCCTCACTGGTAAATACAGGCACCTGCGCTTTGTTACATGCCTTAATAATAGTTTCAAACGAACCGAAAATGGTGTTATCGGGGTTAGCGAAAAATGCATCGATGTTTTTGGAAAGTAACGATTGCGTAACCAGCTGCACATCGGCAGTACTGTTAACCGGCAACGCAACCAGTTCAATATCCAATTGGCCGGCCAGTTGTTGGATACGCTTCAGTGCCCCGGCAGATTGCGGTTCCGACTGATTGAATAACATACCCACTTTTAGTTTCCCTTCTTTGGGTTTTACCAGCTTAGGAATCAAAGAAAAAGAAGTATCAATGTAACCCAGCGTTTCAGCCACGCCAAATAAATTAGTCGGCGCTTTTCCGCTATCGCCCACCACTTTCATCAGCTCCGGAGTTGGTGATACCATCATAAAAACCGGGATGTCCTTTGTATTCTGAATAGCAGTGATAGTTGAAAGAGAAGGGCAGGTAGCAATAAGCGTTACTTTTTGCGATATGAAATATTTTACCGACAGGGCCAGCTTGGGTATATCGCCCTGGGCATTGCGGTAAATTACGGATATGGTTTTTTGGTCTTCTGAGTAGCCGTTCTTTTGCAATGCATCAAAAAAACCCTGTTTGGCCTGGGCAATCGTATTATCCTCAAACGCATCAGCAAAGGCAATTACAGGCACATTTTTACCTGCATTATTGCAGCTGCTAAATAACACTATAGCAAACAGTAGTTGTACTAGTTTTTTCATCCTTGACCGTTTAATCAGTCTAAAGTAACCGCATTTTTTATTTTTTGCCCGAAACAATAATATAATTTAAGTGATTAGCCCAATACGGCGGTATGCCCAAATTTGAAACTGAGGTGGTAAGCTATGAAGATGGTAAGATAGCTGCTTTGTCAGGGGCATCGCCGGGCGCATCTACTTCCGTTTCAATTATGCCCGACTTGCCGGGCCATTGTTTTAAGGATGAAATAAAAAGCGAAGCATGGATTAATAAACTGAAGCAAATGACCCCATCTTACGGCCATGCACTGGCAGATGATGCCAGGCTTTGTGCCGATACCAGGGCTATGACCAGCAGTGCTTTGGGACTTTCAGGATTAAAAGCAGCCGGATAGATTTTTTGTACCATAACCCAGCATACCGCCATTGCTCAAAACAAAAAAAGGGAGAGGGATTGCATAGAACAATCCCGGCTCCCGAAGAATGGACGGACCCAACTAACCAACCATCTTCTGAAATCTTAAAAATGGGCCCCTCAACGGGGCCCATTGCGATAATCAATATAAAGGGGGATGCTTTATGTGCAACATCGAAACCAAAGCACCCGGCTTAAACCGATGTAAAAGTTACCTATAGTAATATGAGGATAATATCTGTTCATTTGTAACACAAAAATACAAATTCTATCTAGTCTACCTAATTAGTAGAGTAATTTAATTTTTCAGAAATAATTGATTTGCAAAACAGTGCTTTAAATTCATTACAAATTTCGGTTATGGATATTTCAGGGCAGGTTTTACGCAGAGAGAATATTAATTCAACTGGTAGCATAGAGTTGGATGTTTCGGCGTTGCC
>PMXD01000114.1 GCA_003165895.1 Bacteroidota bacterium
ATGTATGGGTTAAACATACTCACCGGCACCCGTATCAGGTCGTATTTTAGATTGAAGTTGCCGGCATTATTAGGGTCCATGCTTAAACCGGCACTGATACAACCATAAGGCTTCAATGCGGTGTTAAGCTTTGCCGAAAAGCGCCGGTTATTTTTATCAATAGAATCGGCAGAGATGCAGAGAGACGAGGCTTCTGCCGAAAATTTATCCCGTAAAGAAAAGTCATTAAACCTTATGTCTCCATTGTAAATAGCCACCCTGTCAACTTTATAGTAGCTCTGCATAAAGTTCTTTGCCAGTTTTTCTAAATATTTGGCTATTTCAATAATCAGGTTAAACTTTCCTTCATCCGATTCCGCGTTGGCCTGTTTAATGCGTGCCCCCCCCTCGCCAAACATTCTTTCAACGTTGTTTAAATAATCATACCTCTCGTATTTAAAAAAGGGATGGTTCAGCATTACCGAATCCAGGCGGTACCTGAAATGTTTGGGGCTTATCTCTTCGGCATTAATTACCAGTTTATCAAAAGCAGCAAAATCATCGTCTTTTTTTGCGCCAAAGCGAAAATCACTTACAGCAATATAACCGCTGCCATCCAGGTCAAGGCCGTTTTTAAAACTTCCCCTTCCTTTTACGTTGGCATCAAGTAGTGCCGATATATGGCCATAGTTTGAGAGCCCATGCAGGTACTGGTTAATAAGCTTTAAATCAAATTTGGTGATAACCGCAGAGAGGCTGTACTTAACACTATCAAAAACAATTGACCCATTCCCTTTTATATCCCCACTGCCGGAGCCCGACTGAAGGGCAAACTTTATAATCATTGAATCTACATTCCACCACTTTCCCGGGCTTTCAATATTTACATTTTTTATAAAATAGTTTATTGGAATGCTTTTGGCTATGTAGTGAAACTCACCATTTGTAACCGAGATATTTAAAATATTGAAATGAACCGGTTCCTTGTGTATTGAAGTATCGCGTATTCCCTTATGCCTGAACCTTAATATCAGGTCTGAAAAATTAAGCGTATCCCTGTCCTGAATAATGTAGCCTACAGGGTTGTTAAGAGATATGCTGCTTATCTCGTAGGTTTTATGCAGCATTTTAAAAATTTCATACTTAGCGCTAACTCCGTCCGCGGTAAGAAACAGGGAATCGCTATTGGCCTCGTAGGCCCTGAGATGGCTGATGTGTATGTAACCGGTAAAGGGATTGAGGTAAATCCATTCCACTTTTATTACCCTGCCCAGGTATTTTACGCTATATTTTTCAACCACATATTTAGCGATGGGTGAAATGCATGCAATAATTACAACTACGGTTGCCACCAGCGTAATTGCCGCTATTAAAATCCCTTTTTTAATTTTTCCTTTCATCATTATCTTTTATCCCTGATTGAATCTTTTCTCGCTTTTGCTGCTTCCACCTCTTTTTTCTTATAATAAGGGCGTAATAAAACGTTATGTTTCAATGCAGTCATATTATCGCTAAAACCTCCCGCAGCATGTTGCACATTCACCATAGTTTTGCCAAGGGAAAGTGCAAAGCTTGAGTCCATAAAAAGTTTTCCGACGGCTCCGTGGCCGTTCCGGATGTTGGTTGTAAGCGTGGATATATCTGCAGTTATAAGTGCAGCATTGTTGCTGGTAACTGCAAGGTTTTTCATAATGTCGTCCATACTAACGGGTGTAACAGTAATTAAAGTGCCCCCATCTTCAATTACCGGCTCACCAGGGCTGCCGGGCAGTAAATTGATAACCTTGTTGCCCATCAGGCCTTCGCTGCCTATTGAGGCGATAGCGTCTTTTTTCAAAAATTTCTGCACGTGTTTTTCAATTACCATATCCACCCTCACCGTGCTGTCGGTAGCAATTTCTACTTTGCTTACGGTACCAACATTCATACCGGTAAACCGGATATTATTACCCACCTGTAATCCGGCCAGATCTTTAAATGTTCCGTTTATATGAAAGGTTTTGGTAAACATGTGTTTACCATTACCAATAAAATAGATAACCACGATGAATAAACCGACTGCCACTGATACAAAAATCCCCAGTCGTATTTTATTTCCTGCTTCAGTTTTCATAATTGTTGCTTTGTGTTTAAATTCCTTTTTATTCGAAAAATGAGCGCACCCATTTATCTTCTGATTTTTCCAGCTCCTTAAACGTTCCCTCGGCTACAAATACTCCATCCTTTAAAACCAGGATGCGGTTAGCCGTAATTTTGGCACATTCAATATCATGGGTTATTATAAGCGATGTTGTTTTCAACTCCTGCTGCACAGATATAATCAGCCGGCTTATTTCTTTTGAGGTTATAGGGTCTAAGCCTGTTGTAGGTTCATCATATAAAATAATCTCAGGCTTTAGTATCATGGTGCGGGCCAAACCTATTCTTTTGCGCATTCCACCCGACAGTTCTGAAGGCATCAACCCGATAGCTTCTTCAAGGCCTACACTTTTCAGGTCTTCGATAACCTGCTTTTCCTTTTCATCTTTGGATTGATTTTTCATTTCCCGCAGCGGAAACTCCAGATTTTCACGCACGGTCATCGAATCGTATAAAGCCGCGCTTTGAAATAAAAACCCTATTTTTTTTCTTACATCATTCAGTTCTTCCTCGCCAAGCGCAGGTATATCGTGCCCTAATACAATTACTTTGCCGGCATCGATACTAAGCAGCCTTACCAGGCACTTTATCAAAACAGATTTACCACTTCCTGATTTTCCGAGCACTACCACATTTTCGCCACGTGCAATTTGCAGGTTGATTCCCTTTAGTACATGGTTATCTCCAAACGATTTACACAACCCCTCAGTAAGCACAATCAAATCATTTTCTTTCTTACCAACTGCTGCATTTTGAGCCTCCATATTTTCAACTACGGTTTCCATATTTATATATTACATAAAAAAACTGGCCAACTGAACAGCTATCAAATCAATGATGAATACACATAACGAGCCAATTACTACCGCCGAATTGGCAGCCAGGCCTACTCCCTCCGTACCTTTGTTACACGTATAACCTTTATAACAGGCAATAATGCCAATGGCAAAGCCGAAAAAGAAAGTTTTGATAAAGGCGGGAAACACATCTACAAAATCGAGATGTTCAATAGCTTGTGAGAAATATAAACGCAAACCCACATCGCCCATTATGTTTACGCCAATATATGAACCAATAAGGCCTACAGTATCAGCGAAAATTACCAGGAGAGGTATCATCAGTAATGTAGCCAATACCCTTGTAACAACCAAATATCTAAAAGGATTGGTACCTGCTACTTCCATGGCATCAATCTGCTCGGTCACCTTCATAGATGCAAGTTCGGCGCCAATGCCGGAGCCAACCTTGCCAGCACAAATAAGTGCGGTAATAACCGGCCCTATTTCACGAATTATTGAAATGGCGACCATACCTGGCAACCAGGACTCAGCCCCAAACCGGGCAAGCGTTGGGCGCGATTGAATGGTAAGTACCAAGCCCATAATAAAGCCTGTAACAGTTACCAATCCCAAAGATTTGTAACCAACAATGAAAGACTGTTTAGCTACTTCAGAAAACTCAAATGGCCGTTTAAAAACAGTTTTAAAAAACTGGCCCGTGAATCTTGATATGCCATCCACCTCCAGGAAAAAATCCCGGATGGAAGCAGGTAAGAAGGTTATTTTTGTGCTTGAACTATCCATAGTGTTTAGGCTTGCTTATGTACGCTATGCTAAATATCTTCTGAGAATCCATGCGGTGGTTTCGTGTAATTCCATCAGGCCGGTAAGGAAATCGGCGGTACCCGCGTCCTTTGATTCCGTTGCGCACTCTTCAATATCCAGGCGCAATTGCTTAATAACCGTTTCATGGTCGGTAAGTAATTCCATAATCATTGCTTTTGATGAAAGGTACACTCCCGGGCCCTCTTTAATAGTGGCGAGTTTTAAGTATTCGGTCATTGTAGCCACGGTTTTTTCGCCCAGCTTTCCGATACGTTCAGCTATTTCGTCAATCGCCTCTTCCAATTGCTTGTATTGATTTTCGAATAGTTTATGAAGCTCCATAAAGCTTTCGCCGGTAACATTCCAATGAGACTTTCGTGTTTTCAGGTACAGGGTCATTTCGTCAGCCAGAAGAGTGCCTAAAATAGCCGAAGATGTTTTTAAGTTTTCGTCAGTAATGCCAATATTGGGTTTCATGTGGTTTTTGTTTAAAATGCAATTAAACCTGTTAATAAAACAGGATGTAAAGGTGCGCTACCCGGGTGCAAAAAGCGTTACACAATTATTTGAACTACTTACATCATTCACACATATTCTTTTTAAAATAATCCTGCCCTAAGGGGGGGATGAAAGGGTGTACGACAAATTTCCCNNAGGGAAATTTGTCGTACACCCGGATGAAATGTGTGAATGATGTAAAACATCACAGCAATTATGTAACAATATTTACCCCAGGTATAGCCAACTTTGTATTGTAGCAATTCAGTTACCGGTAAATTTGAAATACTATGAAAACAAACGACCTTTTACAAAAAGATGTGCAGGATGCTATACGATGGGAGCGGGCATTGAAAGGCGCTGAAATTGATGTTAACGCCAATGATGGAATAATTACCCTTACCGGCTGGGTGGATAGCTACGGAAAGAAAATTAAGGCTGAGCAGGCGACAAAAAGCGTAACCGGGGTGCAGGCTATAATTGAAAAGATAATAGTAAGTCATGGTACCGGAATTGAAAAGAGCGATGAAGACCTTGCTAAAGACGTATTAAATGCGCTGAAATGGAATTGGGAGATACCCAATGAGAAGGTGAAAGTAAAGGTTGAAAACGGATGGATAACGCTGGAAGGCGAAACTGAATGGAACTATCAGAAAGAAGCTGCGCAAAACACCATAACTAAAGTAGAGGGTATTAAGGGGTCGAGTAGGCAAGGGCATTT
>PMXD01000071.1 GCA_003165895.1 Bacteroidota bacterium
GGCCGATTTACCGGTATTAACAAATTTGAATTCGCGTACAGCATTGGTCTCATCACCTTTTTTTACCGTACCGTAGTCAATAGTGGTTCCTTCCCACTTAAACTCTGGTGCGTTAGGGTCCGGTGCAGGAGTTGCCGCCGGAGTTGCTCATGTTGAGTTCTCAATTTCAATTCTGCCAGATGAAAAATAGCCTGTTCCGATGAACGCTTAAATTTAACAATGATTCAGCGAAGGGTTTACTATTTTAGGTCCAAAATTTTTTATCCCTTATGAACACAACATGGAATTTGGAATTGTTGTATAATTCGGTTGACGACCCACAGATTGAGCGGGACGTCAAAACGATTGTTTCAGCCTGCAAGAAATTCGAGAGGAAATGGAAAGAAAAAACGAGATTCTTAGAGAACGAAAAAGTTCTATTCGAGGCGTTGAAAGATTATGAAAATGTCATGAAATTACTGCGCTGGCAAAAGCCACTTTGGTATTTTCAACTTCTTAACGACATTCAGATGAACCACCCGACTGCTGGCGCACGCTCGACACAAGTAAGCCAAATTATAACCGAAGCATACAATAAGACTATTTTCTTCAATCTTGATCTCGCCTCCATTTCACATGAAAATCAAAAAAAATTTCTTTCAAGTAGGCTATTAAGTAATTATAAATATCATCTTGAAAAAATTTTCAAGAACGCAAAATATAAATTGCCGGAAGCCGAACAAAAGATATTGAACATTATGGAACTTCCCGCGTATGAGATGTGGGTCAATGGGGTCAAAAAACAATTAGGATCCCAAAAAATCTGCTTTAAGGAGAAGGTAATGGGTATTGGTGAAGCAGGAGGTGTCATGCAATCGCTCCCCCGAAACGATCGAGAGACTATCCACAAACATATCATTGAAGTGACAAAAATAGTCGCTCCGTTTGCAGAGGGTGAAATGAACGCAGTTCTTACCTTGAAAAAACTTGATGACAAACTGCGTGGGTACAAGCACGCGTATTCATCATCAATTATTGACAAAGAAAATTCCGAGAAAGCGATTATTCATTTTGCAAAAATAGTAACAGATCATTTTTCTATTTCGCATCGCTTTTGGAAACTTAAAAAGAAAATCCTTGGATTAGAAGATTCGATGGCAATGTTCGATATTAATGCTAATGTGGGCAAGATCAATAAGTCGTTTACTTTTGATGAATCGGTTGACATCGTGCGTTCCGCGTTCGATTCGATTGATCCCCGGTTTAGCACGTATCTTGAAAAATACATCGGGAATGGGCAAATCGACGTTTTTCCAAGAATACACAAAAAATCTGGTGCTTATTGTTGGAAACGTACAAATCTTCCAACGTTTGTACTATTGAATCACGTTTCTGATTTTCGTGGCATACGAATATTTGCACACGAAATGGGCCATGCTATTCATGGTGAATTCTCAAGGGCACAATCAACACTTTATGAAGCTTGCACCATTTCAACAGCCGAAGTTGCCAGCAAGTTTTTTGAGAATGTTGTCTTTGACAGTATTTTTGAAAAATTATCCCCCGAAGATCAAGTAATCGCGCTTCATGATAATATTATTGGCAGTATTAATTCTGTTTTTGGACAAATCGCATTATTTAATTTCGAAATCGAGTTACATGAAACACTGCGCGCAATAGGATTTGTATCGAAGGAAAAAATGTCGGAACTCATGGTTAAACATCGCATGTTGTATTTGGGCGATGCGGTAAAACTTAATCCTGAGGATGGATTTCTATGGGTGAGTTTATCGCATATTCGCCAATATTTTTATGTATATACGTATGCCTATGGCGAACTTATTTCAAGTGCAATGTATGCGCAATACAATAAAGACAAATCATTCGTGACGAAACTCGAAAAGTTTTTGTCGGCCGGTGGGTCGGATACACCGGAAAATATTTTCAAATCTATAGGCGTTGACACGGAGAAAGATGAATTTTGGACAGCAGGGCTCAAAGCGATCGATAACCAATTGGACAGGCTTGAAAAATTAGTGAGCACGAATGAAAAGTAGAGTAGAATTTGGTGAAACCGATTTTGTGATAAATGGTTTTTTATTAGATATTCCAACTCGTTTATGTTAACAAAGACTTCATGGCATTCGCATTTGTAATGTCTGTATTTTTGTAATCACCCCTTCCGGCGTAACATCTCCCCAAACAAAAAAGGCTCAACCTAAGTTGAACCCTTTTTTATAATTTATTACCCAAAATCCTAGTTACGAGTAACAGGTTGTGGTTGAACCGGAGTTGGTTGAACCGGTGCGCCTGAAGCCGGTGTTTTTCCAGCATCCGGGTCGTTTACTACACCATGTATTTTAAGTGTTTCGTTAGGTGTTTTTGCGTTTGAAGTTACAGTTTTAGTAAACTCCCAACTGGCACTCGTTTGTAACGAGTGACTAACAGGCCACAGCATTTATAATGCGTCTCAAATCCCGTATTATTACGTCCCATTGTTCCAGATCTTCCGCCGCAGGCGGGTAATGGCTAAAACCTATTTCGCCACTTCAATTTTTACCTTCTGCTTTTTTAGCTTTTCGTCTTTAATGCCTGCCATAAGTTTGGTAAGAGTGTTCCGCTTAACTGCCACGTAGCTGGCATGGTCAAGCGTCGTTATCAGGCCTATCTCATCAGCTTGCAGTCCGCCTTTTTTGGTTAGCAGTCCTGCTATGTCGCCCCCTTTGAGCGTAGCTTCCAGCTACGCTCTGCTATGCCTGTACATGCTACGGTATTTCGTTAGCCTCTTTCAATGCATACCCCCCAAATAAAAAAGGGCTCAACATAAGTTGAACCCTTTTTTATTATTGATTACTTTAAATCCTAGTGCGGTGATACCGGAGCAACAGGTTTAGGTTGAACCGGATTTGGTTGAACCGGTGCGCCTGAAGCCGGGGTTTTTCCTGCATCCGGATCGTTTACTACACCATGTATTTTAAGTGTTTCGTTTGGTGTTTTTGCGTTTGAGGTTACAGTTACTGTTTTAGTAAACTCGCCTAAACGGTTGATGTCGTAGTGTACTTTGATTTTACCTGCTGCACCTGGTAAAATAGGCTCAGTAGGGCAGGTAGGTACTGTGCATCCACAGCTACCACGGCAGCTTGATATAATCAAGGCCGATTTACCGGTATTAACAAATTTGAATTCGCGTACAGCATTGGTCTCATCACCTTTTTTTACCGTACCGTAGTCAATAGTGGTTCCTTCCCACTTAAACTCTGGTGCGTTAGGGTCCGGTGCAGGAGTTGCCGCCGGAGTTGCCGGAGTTGCTGCTGCTGGCGCTGTTTGTGCAAATGCAAATATGCTTGCACCGGCAAAACTTAACATCAGAAATAATTTTTTCATTGAGTTGTTGTTTTAATTGTTTTTAAAAAATTTGGGTTATCGTTTCTGGTAATGACAAATGTAATGCCTTTTTTCACTTATAATAGTTCTACCCCACAGGGGTTTAACGTTTTTTTACAGCTTATTTAATAAAGCTGGTGCTAACCGGCGCCCATATTCAGCCTGGTACACTTTAAATGCAACGTCCAGCATATTTGTCTTACCTCTTCTGTCCATAAGGCCTGCAATTTTGGCATCAGCACGTCCAAAGGGTCGGTTTTATGCGCTGCCACATAGTTATTATACGCCGACCAGCTTTGTATATAATTCAGCCATTGTAACCGGTTCCAATCCATATTGCAGAAAAACTGCGCGGTTTTAATGGCCTCAAAAGGAAAAGGCAATGTTTCATAATTGTTCCTCACATACCACCGGCCCGGTGGCCAGTAATCCTTCAGGAAATCGTACATAAACCATTCCATTAAAGCATCTATTTCGGGCGAAATTGTGGCTTCGGAATAGGCCCAAACGGCCAGTATACCATTGGGTTTGGCCACCCGCTGCGCCTCGGCATAAAATTTATCATGCTCAAACCAATGGGCGGCGGTAGCTACGGTTATCAGGTCGGCCGAATGGTCGGGCAGGCCACTTTCTTCGGCAGTTGCCACCCGGTATTCAATATTATCGCGTTTCATGCCCTTTTCAACCTGTTGGGCGCTGCCGTCGGTTGCTATTATGTTCTTAAAATACGGCGCCAGCGAAATAGCCGCCTGCCCGTTACCGGTGGCACAGTCCCAACACAATTCTTTACCTGGTGCTAAGTCCGCCAGGTATGCAAACAACTCATCAGGGTAGGTAGGCCTTGCTTTTAAATACATGGCCGACTGGCGCGAAAAATGGTCTTGAAATGACATAAGCAAAGGGGACGCTGATTTATTATGATGATTATGATTTTTAGAAATAACAAGAAACAAACGCGGCAATAGGAATTTAACCAGTGTAAATATAACAAGGCAAAAGGCTTTACAATTCAATTTTACCGGCTGTTAATCATAATCATCATAATAAATCAGCGTCCCCGTATTTCATTCTTTCAGCGAATTATCCGCAAAAATTAACATGGAAACTTTCGTCATCTTTTTTGTTTCCGTCGTTTTGTTCCGTTACATTTGCCCCCCGATTTATGAAGGATAATAAACAATATGTAGCCCTGCTAAGCAAGAGTCGCGAATTGTTCATGAGGCATGGCGTTAAGAGCCTTACCATGGATGAGATAGCGAAGCAAATGGGCATGAGTAAAAAAACCATTTACCAGTTTGTTGACAATAAAGCCGACCTGGTAAAGCTTACCATGCAGGATTTTTTGGGGGAAGAACGCAAACTGATTGAAGGGATTCTTGAAAAATCGGGCAATTCGATTGAGGAGATGATAAGCATGATAGAATACTGGCTGCAGGTGGTGCAGGAGTTTAATGCCACCACGCTGAACGAAGTGCAAAAGTATTACCCTGAAACCTGGAAAATGTATAACGAGTACCGTTTCAATTTTATGCTGGGGCTAATACAGAATAACCTTAAAAAGGGGATTGGAGAAGGCTATTACCGCGATAACCTGGATGCTGATGTTATTGCAAAAATATACATTCTGGGAGTTGAAATTTTATTGAACCAGGACATGTTTCCGGCCAAACAGTATACGTTTTTGAATATTTACCGCGAGTTTTTAGGCTATCATTTACGTGGCATAGTTTCGGCGGAAGGATTAAAATACATTGACGGCCACAATTTATTTAAGAGTTAACCGACAGGTAAACAATGAGTGGAATGAAAAAGAAGATTATAACCGGTATTATCACCCTTTTTGCGGTTTCGTTGTTTGCGCAGGAGAAGAGCGTAAGCTCATACTCCCTGAAAGAGGCCATTGATTATGCGCTGCAAAACAATGTAAATGCCAAAAACGCCAAGCTGGATATGAAAAAGGCTAAGGCGTATAACCTGGAGATACTTACACAAGGCCTGCCTAATTTAAGTGGCGGCTTTGAGTATGATTATTATTTTAAAACCCCGTTGGTTCCGGCGGTTAGCAATATTGTTGCCCCCGGCAGCCCCTTTGCCACGGCACTTGCTCAACTTTCACAAAACAGTAATGACCCTGCGCTGGTAAAAACTTTAAACAGCCTGGGCGGTGGATTTAGCAATATATCATTCGTATTACCTAATGATATCAGCACCGGTATCACTTTAACTCAATTGTTATTTGATGCCCGTTATGTATTTGGCCTGAAGGCCCGTAAAGAGCTTTACTTAACCAGCAGGCTTCAATCTGACCTCAGCGACCAGGATATAAGAACCAACATTACCAAAGCATATAGCCAGGCAGAAGCAGCACAGGAAGCCAAAAGCCTGTTACTGGAAAACAAAAAAATAGTTGATAAAATATTAGCCGACACCCGCGCTGTTTTTGCTCAGGGCTTAACCGAAGAGCTGGATGTTAATCGCCTTGAACTGGCACAGGCCAACCTGGAAATGCAGATTAACCAACAAAATAACATGGCTGAAGTAGCGCTGGCCAATCTTAAATTTCAAATGGGCCTGAACCTGGATGAAGTGATTATACTGAAAGATAAACTGGATGACCTCAGGGCTTCGGTAGTGCCTCAGCAAAATGCATTCGACCCTAAAAACCGGGTAGAGTATCAGCTACTAACCGCTGCAATAACCCTGGATGGCTACAATATGAGAGCCAAACGAAGTGGCTATTATCCCTCGCTGGGCGGCTTTCTGAATTACTCAGGTAATGTACAAACCGAGGCCTTTTCTGATATGTTTAAAGGCAGCGAATGGTACCCGCAGGGTTTAGTGGGTATAAAACTGAATGTGCCCATTTTTGATTCGGGACTGAAATATGCGCAGGTGCAACAGGTAAAGCTTGAACAAATGAAGAGGCAGAATAGCCGCGACAATTTTGTGAACGCGGCTAACCTGCAATATCAATCGGCGCTTTCCAACTTTAACGCGGCATTAGGCGATGAAGTAAGTGCGCAAAAAACGCTTGACCTGAGCAAGAAAATATTTACTACCAACGAGGCTAAGTTTAAACAAGGTGCAGGTTCCAGTTTCGAGTTGCAGCAAAGTGAGCAGGAGTATGCCACCAATGAACTAAAGCAAATTCAAACTATAATAAACCTGCTGAATGCCAAGGCCGACCTTGACAAAGCAATGGGCGTAAAATAATCAGCAAATAAATTAAAGTATTAAAGCCGGTAAGCATACCGGCAGAGCAGAAATAAAACAGCATAAAAATGAAGTTTCAAAAATTATCTCTTATCGTTTTCGCAACCTTATTGCTTGCTGCCTGTACTGATAGCGACAAGAAAGACCTTGAAAGCAAAAAGAAACTTTTAGCCGATGACAAAGGCCAGTTGAAAGAGCTGACCGCTAAAATTGAAACCCTTGAAAAGGAAATTGCCAAAATGGATACTTCCTTTAAGGTTGACCAAAAGTCGAAACTGGTAACTGCGGAAGTGTTGAAGAAGGAGAATTTTAAGCATTACATCGAAGTGCAGGGTAATGTGGATGCCGAAGAAAACGTTACAGCGCTACCACAACAACCGGGCCTGGTTACCGAAATAAATGTGAAAGTAGGCGACCACGTAACTAAAGGGCAGTTGCTGGGCCTGACTGCCACCACAGCAGCAGTTTCAGACCAGTTACAGGCAGCACAGGTACAACAGGGCCTTGCCAATACCGCCTATGAAAAACAAAAGGCATTGTGGGATCAGAAGATAGGAAGTGAAATACAATTTTTGCAGGCCAAAACCCAGAAAGAAGCTGCCGAAAAAAATATTGATGCTTTAAAGAGCCAGCTTGAAATGACTAAAATAATTGCCCCTATTACCGGAACTGTAGATGCAGTAAACCTGCGCATAGGTGATATGGCCGCACCAAGCCAGATGATGCCAGGCATCCGGATTGTCAACGGCAATAAATTAAAAGTAAAGGCGAGATTAGCGGATAGTGATTTTGGAAAAATTAAACAGGGCGATGTGGTAAATATCGAGTTTCCGGATATTAATAAAACCATTGAAGCGCCGGTTAGCTATGTTTCGAATACCATTGATGCCCGCTCGCGCACTTTTGGCATTGAGGTTAAACTTAACAACGACCATAACGAATACGCAGCTAACCTGATAGCCAAGTTGAAGATTAATGACGAAATACTGAAAAACGTGTTGGTGGTTCCTTCTAATGTTATTCAACGTTCAGCTGATGGGGCTTATGTATTAACAGCCGGCATAAACAACGGTATAAAAACGGCCCATAAAATTATAGTTACAACCGGTGCAGAATACAACGGCGAAACGGTTATAACCAGTGGCCTGAGCGAAGGCGATAAAATTATAACATTTGGCTACAGCGAAGTAGTAGACGGACAGAGGATTGATTTTTAAAAAACATGTCATTGCGAAGCCTTTTCCATTAAAATAATTTTAGAGAAAAGGCTGTGGCAATCTTCCGNNTCCGCAAAGCCGGAAAGGGGAGACTCTGCGGAGAAGGTCATGTTTTGTTAGTTAGGAAAGTGCGACTCCGGAGGAGTCGAATATTTATAGAAAACAAACCACAATAGGGACACGACCCCAGCGGGGTCGAACCTTCTGTAGAAGGGGAAGAAACCTTAATGGTAAACCGTATTAAAAGATAGCGATGAATACTGAAAGATTAAAAGAACTGAAATTTACCAGTTGGTGCATTGATAATGCTACCAGTATTTATGTTTTTGCAGTGCTTATCATTTTTGCCGGTATAACAGTATATAATAACCTGCCTAAAGAGTTATATCCTGATGTTGTTGTCCCTACCATCTCCATTGTAACCATTTACCCCGGAGCCAGCCCGGAGGATGTTGAAACCCTGATAACAAAGCCTATTGAAAAGCAGGTTAAGGGCTTAAACGGGGTTAAAAAAGTAACCAGCAACTCATTATCGGATGTATCTATTATGACGGTTGAGTTTGGTACTGATAAAGACCCCTCAGTTTGCAAGCAAAAAGTAACCGATGCCGTTGCCAAAGGAAAGAAAGACCTGCCCAGCGATTTAAAAAACGATCCGCAGATACAGGAATTTGATATTAACGAGCAGCCGATAATGAACATCAACATATCAGGCGATTTTCCGCTTGACCAGATAAAGAAATATGCCAAAGACCTGAAGGACCGGATTGAAAGCATGAAGGAAATTACCCGGGTTGATATAGTGGGTGGCGTTGACCGCGAGATACATATTGATGTTGACCTGTATAAAATGACCGAAGCGGGCATTGGTTTTATGGATATTGAAAATGCCGTGCAGCGCGAAAACCTGAACATCTCAGGCGGTGAAGTGCGCATTGGCGAAATGCGCCGCAACCTACGCGTAACCGGCCAGTTTAAAGATCCTCATGAACTTGATAACCTGGTAGTGCGTTCGTTTATGGGCACAACAGTCTTCCTAAAAGACATTGCAGAGATTAAGGACACTTATGCTGATAAGCAGGACTTTGCCCACCTCGACCACAAACCGGTTGTTACCCTCAACGTAGTAAAACGCAGCGGCGAAAACCTGATAAATGCCACCGACCAGATATATACTATCCTCGATGATTATAAAACTTCAAAATTTCCACAGGGGTTACAGGTAAAAGTTACCGGCGATACCTCGGAACAAACCCGCGTTCAGTTACACGATTTGTTGAACACCGTAATCCTCGGATTCATATTTGTGGTGTTTATCCTGATGTTCTTTATGGGCTTTACCAACGCGTTTTTTGTGGGCCTTTCAGTACCACTTACAACTTTGGTTGCCTTTTTATTTATGCCCGGTTTAGGTATGACCATGAACATCATGGTATTGTTCTCACTGCTATTGGCACTGGGCATAGTGGTAGATGACGCCATTGTGGTGATTGAAAATACGCACCGTATTTACAACAAGTATGATTTTCCGCTTAACCAGGCTGCCAAATTTGCGGCAGGCGAGGTATTTATACCGGTTCTTGCAGGTACGCTTACTACCCTGGCGCCTTTCTTCCCGCTTTTATTCTGGCCGGGGGTAATTGGTAAGTTTATGAAACACCTTCCCATTACGCTTATCATAACGCTGGGTGCTTCGCTTTTTGTGGCCTTTATTATTAACCCGGTATTCGCCGTTTCGTTTATGACCAAAGACGACCACGGCAGCCGCGCTAAACTGCGCGATTACTTAAAGGGCTTTATCTTCTTTGCAGTTATGGCGGTAGTTGGATACGCTACCAAACATAACGGCATAGGCAATTTTGCGGTTATGTTTATGGGCATACTGCTGCTTTACCATTTTGTGCTATCGAGGGCAATACATGGGTGGCAAACTTATTTATGGCCTAAGGTTACTAATGCCTACCGGAAGATTGTTCGTGTTTTCATTAAAGGTTGGATTGGGCCTGTATTCGTACCGCTTGCAACACTTGGGCTTCTGGTTTTAAGTATCGTTTTTTATGTTATCAGTAAGCCTAAAGTAGAGCTTTTCCCAAGTGGCGACCCCAATTTTGTTTACGTGTATTGTAAGCTACCCATGGGTACTGATGCCAACGTAACTGATTCGGTAACCCGGTTGATTGAGCAAAGGGTATATAAAGTAATTGGCGAGCATAACCCTGATGTAACCTCGGTTATATCAAACGTAGGAGTAGGCGCCGGCGACCCTCAGAACCCCGATAAGGTAGCCACCCCTAATAAAAGCAAAGTAACTGTAGCCTTTATTAAATATAGCGAGCGCAAAATATCACATACTGCTATCTGGCTCGATTCAATACAGAATGTTTTTAAAAGAGAAGGCATAGCAGGTGCCGAAATAAGCGTTGAAAAAGAAGCCGACGGCCCACCGGTGGGTAAGCCCATCAATATTGAAATAAGCGGCGATGACTTTGCAGTTATGCAGCGCCTCAGCAACCAGCTTAAATCGCAAATTGACAAAGAAAATATTGCCGGTATTGATGAACTGAAAAGCGATTTGCAAATCAGCAAGCCCGAAATTATTGTTGAGGTAGACAAGGAGAAAATGCAGCGCGAGGGAATTTCGCTGGGCCAGGTGGGTTCTGAACTGCGCACAGCTTTATTCGGAAAAGAAGTATCTAAATTTCGCGATAAGAATGAAGATGCTCCTATTCAATTACGTTTAAGGGCTGAAGACAGACAGCAGGTTGAGCAATTGATGAACGTAAATATTTCGTTTATGGATATGAGCCTCGGCGCCTTCAGGCAGGTGCCTATATCGGCTATTGCCAATGTTCGTTACACCAATTCTATCAGCGTTATTAACCGCAAAAACCAGAAGCGTGTAATCACCCTCGCCTCTGACCTGTCGGGCGGCCATGCAGCCAACGAAATAATCCCGCAAATAGAACTCATTATTGCCAACATGGATATTCCCGAAGGCTATTCTATAAAAATGACCGGACAGGAAGAAGAAATGCAGGAAACCATGAGCTTCCTTATTCTTGCCTTTGGCGGTGCTTTTGCTTTGATGTTCCTGATATTGGTTACACAGTTTAACTCTATCATTAAACCGATGATAATTGCCACTACTGTGATATTCTCGTTAATCGGCGTTGCCATAGGATTTACCATTACGCATAAAACCCTTTCGGTTATTATGAACGGCGTGGGTATTTTTGCACTGGCCGGTATTGTTATCCGGAATGGAATCCTGTTACTTGAATTTATTGACGAATTGCGCGGCCGCGGCCTGGAAGTTTCAGAAGCTGTAGTTGAAGGCGGCGCCACGCGTATGACCCCCGTTATACTTACCGCATCAGCCGCCATACTGGGCCTTATACCATTAGCTATCGGGTTGAACATGGATTTTGAAACGCTGTTTACCCAGTTTAACCCGCACTTTTACCTGGGCGGCGATAACGTTGTGTTCTGGGGGCCGCTGGCCTGGACCATGATTTTCGGTTTATTAATGGCTACTTTCTTAACCCTGTTAGTGGTGCCTGCTATGTATATGCTGGGCTATAAAGTACGCGCGCGGTTGGAAAAATATGCACCGTGGGTGAGGTATTTATAAAATTAATCGTTCCGTTCCAGCAACGTCCAAAAGGCTATTTAATTTAAACCTTTGAGGTCGCAACCATTTTGAAAAGTGCCATCAGCGATAAATATTTTACATTCGTGTTAACTTATAAAGCTTATGCAGATTTCTAAAATTGAACTGAAGGAATATAATCAGTTTAAAAACGTTGTCTTTGATTTTACTTACCCCAAAGGGCATGCGGATGAAGGAAAGCCGCTAAAAAAGATATGTGTAATAGGTCAAAGCGGAACCGGCAAGACCTCGATGCTGAGATTGATTAAATATTTTGTATCCCGAAATAAACAAATTGGGCCAAACCTCCACCTTCCCTCAATTGTAAAGGGAAACGTATATTTCGAAATCTATCAAGGAGATATTTTTTCTCGAAAAACCAGTAATGGTATAAATATGCTTGTAGAATTAGCACTAAAAGGAGGAAAGAAATTACCCGCTGAGGAATATCTTAAAGAGACCGCAAAGTACGAGAATAGTAAACTGCCTTTACTTATTAATTATCCAGCCGAAGTGGTAAGAGGTAATATGAACAATGATAAATCTAAAAATGAAGAAGAAACTGTTGTAAAAATAAAAAGGAGGATAGAAGCGATAGAAATCCTTCAACCCAAGCAGATTGTTGACTTTGCGGTAGAAGAGATTGAAAAAATTAGTGATTTTGTTTTGAAAAAAATCAAAGAACATCGTGCTCAGGATCTATTGCATAAGCAGCAAATAGCGGATGTGGTGCTTAAAGAAGGTTCTGACCCTAAACAAATTTCAGTAGTTAATAAAAAATATGAAAAGTGGTTAAAGGAGAATGCAAATCCTTTAGAGAAACTTGCAAAAGAATGTTTAGATCCGATTTTGAACACTTTCGGATTAAGGGTAAAAACAAAAATGGATCTTGATTCCATTCTGGCTTTGGGAGACATTCAATTAGAAACGCTTCAAGGTGTAGAAGTACCAAGACCACTATGGAGCACCGGCACTAGGCACATTGTCGATTCTGCACTCCCCCTGTTTGAATTAAAACCTAAGGATGCCGTTATTTTAATGGATGAGCCTGAGAAATCATTATACCCCGATATGCAGGAAAAAATCATTGATTTCTATTGTGGTTTAGCCCCCAAATGTCAGTTTTTCTTTGCTACACATTCCCATATTGTTGCATCGGCATTTGACCCATGGGAAGTATTCCACTTAGAATATGATGAAGCAAGCAAACACGTTCAGTTGGTTCCCAATTATCATGGGGAAAAGCATATTGACAACTACGATTATTATCCTAAGTACTTGAGATGGGATTCTATTCTTATGAAAATGTTCAAAATTACTGATGAGGGTAATGAAGAGCGGAATAAACTATTAGTTAAGCAGGCTACAATAAACGATCAGTTAGAAAATATGATGAAAAACGGGAAGACAGAATCTGCTCAGTTTACAAAATTGAAAGAGGGGTATATTAGTCTGAAAAAGAAAACCGGTTGGAATGCAGAAAATAGATAAGAGCAAAAAGGTTGCCACTGCTTACCACACATGGTTGAAGTCTCTTAAAAACAAAAAGCAGCCGCCTTATAGTGCCACGTTCCGGTTTTATAAAGATGTGCTGATGAACCTGCTTATTTGTCAAAACGGGTTATGTGCATATACAGAAATGAGGCTTTTAAGTGAGGCTGATTTAAAAAAAGCACAAAAAGACTTTAAGAATGGGAGATACACCGGACTTCTCAGGGATATGCCATCCGATATTGAGCATTTTGATAGCAGGCTAAAAGAAAATTATGGATGGAAGTGGGATAATCTCTTCGCGGTATTTAGTACTATAAATCAGAAAGTAAAAAGAAGGGAGGAGCAAAAATTACTTGATAACGGCGAATCGGTGCATGAAATTCTAAAGCCTGATACAAAAAATTACGACCCTTTGGTTTTGCTTAAATACAATTCAAAAGAAAATATATTTTACCCTAATACCGAAGAGCTAACAGCATCAGAGATTAAGCAAGTACAGGAAATGATTATATGCCTTGGTTTAAACAATGGATATATAAAAATGAAGCGTGGCGACTACTTATCTGAATTAGCAACGCGGGAAAAATTCGGAGAAACAGTTACTCCAAACCAATTTATCACAGCTTGGACAATGGGAACAGCGGTTTAAGCACGCGCCATAGTCTCAAATTGCATTATCAGGCGCTTCGGGGTTTGTTTTCTATATTCGGGATGTGGCTGAGTTGAACGCAACAGAGTTTCGTATCTGTCTTATTAAAGGAATTGATAACCGATTTGTAGTTTGCAAAAAAAGGTTGTATACCGGTGTTAGTACTTCGCCGGTTTCCCGGTGTACATTTTGCCGGTAAGGTATATCATCTGAATAAAGGCTGTAGAACATACCGCCCCGGGCGCATTAAAATGATGCAGCTTTTCAATATTGGACCGGCCAATATTTCCATGCACTACATAACCGGTATCGTGTAACTGTTGGGCAACACTTTGGTCTTTCAGAATTTCATGTTTTTTGGGTTCCCAATCCATTCCGGATATTTTTCCGAAAGTAAACATAAATACCGGAAAATTAATCATTTCAACGGGCAAAAGAACAGTAAGGCCCCAGGCCGGTCTTGTTGGGAGAATAAGTTTATTTTCACTTTACAATGCATATTACCCGTTTATTAAGGTTAATGGTTATTGCCCTGTTTCCGGTATTCTTTTTATCAGCTTGTTACAGAGATAAGCATATGGAAAAGGCTATCGGCATTAATGAGGTTAAAGGCTACCTTAACCCGGCTAAAGAAAATTACAGGCCGCCTGACTGGGCATTTGAAAACTGCCGGGAACCTACTGATACCCTCAGGCAAAATCTACCTTATAGTTATGATGAAGCGATAAATATACTAAGGAGAATGTTTGTTCCTGTTGAGCAACAGGCAATTTCTGCGCAGGCCAAACATTATATTAAGGCCCTTATTTGCGCCGACTTTGTGTATGCAGCATTTAGTTATCATTATTTTGGAGACGATGCCGGTTTTGCCGGCGATACCATATTAAATCCCGGTTGGGATTCATTAACATTAAAGGAGTGTTATGATATTGGTAATAACAATTATAAGGGGCTGTATTGCTATGAGAGGGCCAGCTTTTATCTCCGGCTGGTAAAGGCTTTAACCGGAGTTAATGGAAAAATTATAAATAAAGTTAATGTTCATTCATTTCCGGTGCTGGCTATTGCAGATAGCTATGGGAATACGCGGCCTTATCTTGTAGATCCATACGACCCATTTGTAATTATACCGACCGGGGATAGCATAATTCCTGTATTTGACCAAAATATAAACCTGCCTGCTGAGGTTGATATTTACAGAACCCGCCGCGCATTTGGCCAAACCCGTCTGTTAGTGTCAAAACAAATGGTCTGCAATTTGCCGGTTAGGGGGCTTTTACCTCAGTATTGTTCCATTCCGGCATTCACGAAAGAATTGCTTTTGGGTTATTTGCAATCTCATCCCGCGGCTGACAGCTCGGTGATTGAACTGCCTTGGTTTGCCAATGGGTATGTACTAACTAACAGCGCCCGATATAAATACGCAATTAAAACCAATGGCAGGCCAGCGGGTGAGTTTTTTACTGCCGGACATTATCAGAAATATTATGGCAGGTAAATTAAGTAGCTTAATAAGGCAAAATATGGCCGGTTTACCGTAGTGTTTACAGAATATAGTTCAACCTAAAAAATAAGCAAACANNAAACAGGTTGAAACCCTTTATTGACAGGGGTTTCAAGAAGAAACATTTTCCGCTTTTATATCTTTTGTCAAAGGCGGCTCCTACGGAGCGCAACGATATTTTATTGTGATACTACAAACAGACGGCTCCTCTGGAGCGTTTTGGGGAAGCTTATCCCGTGCAGGCACTCTGCGTTGCGGAGCAACCGCCTGTTTATAGAGAAAATGACAAATGACGTTGCGCTCCGGTTAGGAGCCGCCTTGACACTGTAAGTATATCCGGCACATTATAATGTGGGGCTGAGACGCAACAATAGCAATAGTTACAGGTGCTTTTTGCTATGATTAGGTTAACGCATATGCGATAGCTATCGGGGTCCCCTCTCCATCAAAAAACCAAACAGTGCAAAGTAATTTGATAGAGAGGGGAGAACCTTATAACACAGGCTGGCGTTTATTAAAATATGCCTGAAATAAACCGGTTCAACTTATCAATGGTTCAGGTATCCTTTTGAAAGCCACGAATATTTGGTTTGAAACCGGTCTGATGCTACTTCATCAAATAATTTTTTTGCTTCTTCTTTTTTGCCGTTTTCCCAATTGGTTTTTGCTACAAAGTATTTGGCAGCCTGTTGGATAAAACCATCGTTTGCTTTGAATAAACTCTCAAAATAAGGACTGGCCAGTTCTTTTTTGCCCTGCTTGTAAAGGGCGAAGGCGTAGTTTAAATACCATTGTTCTCTTTGCCCGCCCTCTAATTTGCATCTTCCCTCCCGCGTGGGTAAATCAAGGTCTAATAGCTGAATTGCAGCCGGGTAGTTTTTGATAGCGCAATAAAAGCTTCCGAATAACAAAAACGGTTCGCATTCAGTTTTAAATTGAGTAACCCCCCGCTGCAAAATGAGTACGCGATAGTACCGGGATATTTTGCTGTTGGTAGCTAGTTGCCTGTAATCATCCAATGTAAAAGGCACCCGTCCGTAAGGCAACAGCTTTTGCGCCAGTTGCAATTCGTCGTAATAGCTTTGTTCGGTGGCGCCGTCAATAAATTTGCGGAGTTGAGTATAATAACCGGTATCCATACGGGCAAACATCCATAGCCCTTTATAAAAATCAGCTTCAATTAAAGTGTCTTTTTCAGAATATCTTTTGAAGGTATTGTAGGCCTGGTCATAGTCCCCCAACTCGCTGTAAAGTGCTGCGGCGTTGATGAAGGAAGTTTGGTCTACGTCTTTTTCAGATAAGGTTGAGTCGAGATATTGCAGGCATTTGTTGAGTTCACCGGCGTAGAAATACTCATTAGCCATATCGCAGCGTAAACCGGCCAGGTTGGGAAACATATGGGCTATAAGGTCATAAACATGCATGGCATCGTCAAAGTGGCCACGTATTTTTAAGTTGCGGGCATACTCGGCATATAAGAAGGCATTCTCCTCGTTTTCGGTAATAATGCTTTGCATCTGTATCAATTGCCGTTCAAGTTCAACCGTGCGTAACGAAAGCGAGTATAAATTGCAGAGGCCTTTTTTAATATCTGTCCGGGTGGGGTCCAGTTCAATGCACTGTTTCCAGAGCTTGTCAATTTTTACGGAAGTATCAATAGGAATAATAGGAATAAAATAGCTTTCGTCAATAGCCGATGAATCAAAAATGGATTCAGCTTTTTCGGTATTGAAATGGCTTTTGGCGCCGCTTCCCCAGGCTTCGTTTAACAGCACGTTGCCCTTCATCATAATGGCATCAACGGTTTTGGGGTTTATTTTAAGGATGGAGTCGAGGTATTGGTCTGCCCCGGCAAATTGGTTGTGGGCTATGTAATCGGTGGCGGTGGAGATGATTGGTTGTTGGGCGGAGAGGGCGTGGGCGAATAGGGTAAGCAGGGTTATGAATGTGGCATTTGCTGTTTTCGCTAAGTGTGCCCGCCCCTTCCGTCCCCTATAGGGGAAACCAAAGCCGAATCCAGGCCCTGTGAGAAGAGTATGGATTCGGTTATTAAAATATGATAGTTTGATTTGCACCCTTTGAATTTAAGGACGCTTGTTACAATTAAGCATTTATCATTACCGGCATAACCAGCATTAATAAGTCTTCGCCTTCGTTTTTTTCGGTGGGGCGTAAAACGCCTGCGCGGGTTGGGGTTGAAAGTTCAATTTCGATATCGTTTGAATCCAATACACCCAGCATTTCTATCAGGAAACGTGCGTTGAAGGCAATGTCCATATCGCCACCTTCGTAGCTGCAACCTAATCTTTCGTTGGCTTCGTTGCTGAAGTCAAGATCCTGTGCAGATATTTTTAATTCGCTGCCGGCTATACTTAAAATAACCTGGTAGGTGGTTTTGTTTGAATAGATAGAAATACGCTTCATAGCGTTCTGAAACTCGAGGCGGTTGATGCCTAATTTGTTTGGGTTGTTTTGAGGGATTACCGCGTTGTAATCGGGATAGTTGGCGTCAATTAAACGGCATATCAAACGGGTGTTATCAAAACTGAAAAACGCATTTGATTTATTGTACGAAACATTAACGCCTGAATTGGTTGCGGGTAACGAACCTTTTAAAAGGCCCAATGCTTTTTTAGGCACAATAAACTGGGCAGCTTTAGCAGCTTTTACGTCGCTACGGTGTAATTTAACCAGCTTGTGTGCATCGGTTGATACGAAAGTGATTCCATCAGGCGATACCTGGAAAAGAACACCGGTCATGGCCGGGCGAAGGTCGTCGTTACTAACAGCAAATAATGTTTTTGCGATAGCGTTGCTTAATGCACCTGCAGGGATATTTATTTCGGTTACAGATTCAGGCTGCGGAATTTTTGGAAAGTCATCCGGGTTTTCGCCGGTTAATTTATACCGGCCGGTTTCAGAAGTTATCTCAACACCAAAGGTTTTTTCATCTACTTTAAAAGTAAGTGGCTGCTCAGGCAGGGTTTTTAAAGTATCCAATAATATCCTGGCTGGTATGGCTATGCGGCCGTTGTCTTTAGCTTCCACACTTAGCTCAGTGCTCATAGAGGTTTCAAGGTCGGTGGCAAAAACGCCTAATTTACCTGCTTTTATTTCAAACAGAAAATCTTCAAGAATCGGCAGCACAGAGTTTGAATTGATAACACCGCTGATGGTTTGCAGGCTTTTAAGCAGGGTAGTAGTGGATACGATAAACTTCATTTCGTTACTTTTAGTTGGAACAAATATAATTATCGCCCGAAATTAAAATTTACCTTCTTCTAACAGGGTATTTTTTTTAATGTGCATAAAAAAGGAAGGATTTTTATGAAATCAAGGGTTTTGGGGCTTAAAATCGTAATTGCGCCAAGCTTGGTTATATAAATACCCATACCCAAAAAGCTTCTACCCTAAAAACTTTACTTTAGCACTTATGCAAAAAAAATGTTTAGCTGCAATAACCTTGGTGCTCATTACTGTAAATGCATTGTTTGCGCAAAATGAAGCTTTAACCGTTAAGATGTTAAACGGAAACGGACATGCAGGTTATTATAAAACTTATGAGGACTTTTTGGACGGTAAAATTGTTGAAGGGGAGTATATGTGGTGCTCTGAAACTTTAAATTTTAAAGTAAATGGCGAGATGCTGGCGATTAGTAAGGATGAGGTCTGGGGATTTCGCGATAGCAAAAACAGGCTTGTTCGCATCAATAAAAAGGATTTAAGATCCTATGTTGTATACGCAATTGGCGACATTATTTATTATAATGATATGAGTTTGACCCCTGGCGAAAAGGAGTGGTCTGGCAATGGGCTAATGTTAATTTCAAGTTTTGATTATACTGTTAAATACCATGCAGATGGCTCTGTAACGCGAAATACTACTTACAATGAAGTTTCAACTGATGCAATGATTTCTGCTAACCTTCAGAGTCCCTTTATCTCGCAAAAGGATTTTGAATATGAGGCAAATTTTCTGAGTCTCGCAGCTGGAGATACTAATGTACTAAAGCTTAATTGCTGCGTTACCAGAAAGGAAACTAAAAAAGGAAGGCGGTTAGTGGGTGAAACGAATTTTATGACAAGCTTTATAGTGCATTCTCATCCCAGAATTGCGGCCTTTTCGCGTAACCGGGGAAAGGAATGCTATTATGCAGAGTACCTTTAATTGTTTATTGGCCCTATCCTTTGCCCGGTAATTATAATTTGAAAAGTCTTTTAACTCAGGCTTATTACATTTGCCTGCACATGAAAACTATTTCCAGGCTTATATCCTACATTTTTTACCCTTTGCTATTTCCTACCTACGGCACCCTGCTTATATTGGGGCTAAACCCCAATATGTTCGGCTACTTTGGCGAGAAAATACATGTTGTATGGCTTATTATTGTTTTTGCGCTCACTTTTATATTTCCTGCTGTTTGGATGTTAATGATGAAGGGGCTGGGTATGATAGACAGCCTGCAAATGGAAACTTCAAAAGAGCGCATTGTGCCTTTTGTTGCCGCCATTACTTTTTATTTATGGACCACGTGGATGTTTAAGGCCAACGTGCACATGAAAATACCTGCCAACCAACTTATTTTTTACATGATGCTTGGGGCCTGTATCTCTGTTTCGATAGCTTTTTTTATGAACATTTTTACCATGGTAAGCCTGCATACTTTAGGTGCGGGAAGTATTCTGGGCCTTGTTTTGATATTGGTAAGGTTCTCTACTTTCGACCTCAGGTTGTTGTTTGTAGCCGCTATTATACTGGCGGGAATTATTGGAACCGCGAGGTTGATTTTAAAAGCGCACACCGAATTGGAAGTTATTTCGGGTTATTTTATTGGTTTTGCCGGGCAGTTTCTGGCATTCAGCGTTATTTCAAAGTTTTTATAAATAAAGGGTATGTACAACACAGTAATTTTTAAGGTGGAAAACGGAATTTGCAACATAACGCTGAACCGGCCTGACGTTTTTAATTCGTTTAATGAAGAGCTAAGCGCCGAGTTTATTGATGCATTAAAGAAGGCAGGAAAGGATGAAAATGTAAGGGTGGTAATTATATCGGGCCATGGCAAAGCGTTCTGCTCGGGCCAGGACCTGAAAGACATAAAAAACCATGAGGGCGAAAGAAGCCTGGCTGATTCGGTTTTAAGGAGGTACAACCCTATGATTTTGGCCATCCGCGACATGGCTAAACCCATTATCTGTAAACTGAACGGGGTTGCCGCCGGGGCAGGGGCCTCGCTGGCATTGGCTTGCGACATTATTATTGCTGCTGAAACCGCCACATTAATTGAGGTATTTGCAAATGTGGGGCTGGTGCCTGATTCGGGCTCGTCATTCTTTTTGCCGAGGCTGGTTGGATATAACAAGGCATTTGAGCTGATTACCCTGGCATCAAAAGTTTCGGCCAAAGAGGCGCAGGAACTGGGTATTATTTACAAGGTTGTAGCGGCTGAAGAGTTAGATGGGGCAGTGAATGAATTAGCCAGCCGCTATGCTGCCGGGCCTACCAAAACCTATGGCATGATTAAAAAAATGCTGAACAAAGCCTATACCGCCACCCTGCCTGAAATGCTGCAATATGAAGCTTACTGCCAGGAAATAGCCGGTAAGAGCGAAGATTACAAAGAGGGAGTAGCTGCCTTCACCGGGAAGAGGAAGCCACAGTTTAAAGGGAAGTAAAAAGGGAAGTGGACTAATAATCTACTAGCTCGTATTTATCTTCGTCCTTTTCTTTTGCTTTGCCGGTAAGCACAAGATTGTCAAGTACTATTCGTATATAACGTTTATTACTATTGTCGTATTTCTGAGAGAGAATATCGGCAATATCTTTTGTCTTAAAAGAGAAGGTCTTCCGGTGTTTTAATTCTTTCCATACTAACGTTAAAAAACCCTGAAAAATGAATTTAGTATTATCCTGTTCAGGCATTAAATTTATTTCGGAGTGTTGAAATAAGTAAACACCCTTTTCATTCATTTCCCAATCAGTTAAAACAGGCAATTGTTTGATTTCTTTAGGTATACTTGAGGTAAATTGAAAGCAGCAAATTGTTTTAAATCCATCGGAAATTTCATTAAAGCGTCGTCCGTATTCGTCAGTAATTTTAAGCAGCTTAATTTTGTAATCATGGTTCCATTCACCGCCAGAACCCGGTATAAAGATGTCAAAAGTACTGCCAACAGGATAAGTGTCAGAAGAATAACTCACAAAAAACCATTCGGTATTCGGCTTCTTTAGCTCTAAACCGGGAAATGTCCTTTTCAGAACGCGTGCAGATACCCTTCCTAATAACCGCAGCCTGCTTTTGGGCGTAATATCCATAGTAACGTGAATTTAAGTGTTTTTCAGCAATGGTTGAGCCAATTTGTAAAAATTCTCTATTTGCTCATCGGTAGGCTGGATTGTCATTTGTTTAAGACAGTCATCTATGTCTATTAAAACAGATGGAATGAAAATATTTAATATGACTATCCGGATATAGGAACCATGCAAGTATAATTGTTACTTTAAGTTTTTCAACCACCTTAAAAATAAAACAGATGTCATT
>PMXD01000313.1 GCA_003165895.1 Bacteroidota bacterium
CAAGTACCAAATAAAAGTTGGGGTTCTTACAGCAAAGATGTGCCCATCTCTAAAATAGAATGATGTTGTAATGTACCGGACCAGATGCTTTGATGCTAAATCAAAAGGTAGAGCGAGAGGAAGGGTTACGAACCTTTTTCCGGAACCGCCGCCGCTATTTGGTTTAGCGTTGCCATTTTTATTCACGCTCGATTTACGATTTGCTTTTCTTGTATCCATTTTGTGAGAATATAATGTGATTAAAACCCCCATAATATTTGTTCGACTTTGGTCCACTTTAGTTTGAAGACGTACAGGTTCATTTTTTTGATTTCGGGCAAAAGCAAATCGCCTTTTACAAAACAAAGTTATATTTGCCCGGCAAAATCATTATTGACCCGTAATTGAAGCTTTTGAGCCACCAGCATTTAATAGCGCTTACAACAGATAATTCAGGCATTGCCCGGTTGCAAATGCAGGATGTGGCTGGCAAAAATGCCCTCTCACCACATTTTGTCGAGCGGTTGATCGAGGTTATTCAGGAAGTAAGGGCTGATGAAAAAATCAAAGTTCTGATACTCAGCGGCATGCAGGATATTTTTTGCTCCGGGGCAGATTTAGATACTTTGGTGAAAATATGTAAAAAAGAAATTTTACCGGTTGACATCATTTTGTCGAAAATGTTACTGGATATTCAAATCCCTGTGATAGCTGCTATGGAGGGACATGCAATAGGAGGAGGACTCGCCCTGGGTTTGTGCGCTGATGTTGCCATTTTAGCTGAAGAAAGCCGCTATGGCTGCTCGTTCATGAACATGGGTTTTACTCCCGGCATGGGCATTACAAAACTGATGGAGCATTATATGAGCCCGGCTATTGCCCAGGAAATGCAATACACCGGTAATTTTTACTCTGGCAAGAGCCTGGTTGGTAAAACCGGTTTTAACTATATTTTACCCAAAGCTGAAGTGCACGATAAGGCCGATATGCTGGCTGAAGCCATGGCCGAGAAGCCCCGCAAATCTCTATCGGTTTTAAAGCGCTACCAAAGTATGTCACGCCGTAAGATGTTTGAAGAGACGTACAGCATCGAAACCATGATGCACGAATTAACTTTTAACGAAGAAGAAATTTTAAAAACGATACAGGAAAATTATGTCAAATACTGATCAACGCGTTGTACTTGTTACCGGCGGGAGTAAGGGAATAGGAAAGGAAATAGCTATGAAATTTGCCGAACACGGCGACCAGGTAGTGATAACCTACGGCTGGGGAAGCGTGGAAGAAGAGGATATTATTGCCGACTTTACCAAGCGCGGCTTACCGGCCCCTTTTTTAAAACAAGCCGATGTTATTAATAATGATGACACTACCGGGTTGCTGACCGAAATTAAAGAGCGCTTTGGCAGATTGGATGTATTCATTTCGAATGTGTCGTTCACTACTTTGGTAAAGAGTATGGACGATTACAAAGAGGCTAACCTGCTTAAAAGTATTGAATACAGCTGCTGGCCTATGATTGAATATACCCGCCAGATGAAAGCGATATTTAACGTTTATCCTAAGTATGTAATAGGTTTATCGTCACATGGTCCTGACCGGTTCCATAAAAACTACGATTTTGCCGCTGCAACCAAAGCGATGAACGAAGTTTTGATAAAATACCTCAACTATCATTTTTACGATGAGGAAGTTATCTTCAATATCCTGCGCACGCGCCCGGTAATTACAGACTCACTTCTATCAACACTTGGAAATGAATGGGTAGAATTTATTGCCAAATACGATATTCCCGGAACGCATATTGAACTGGAAGAAGTTGCCAAAGTGGTTTATATGATGTGCAGCGGCCTGATGGACGCTGTGCGTGGCCAAACCATTACTGCCGACCGCGGCTATGATTTTGCCGAAGGCCTGCAACGCATGTATATGGATCAGGAAGTTTTGGGGCTTTAATCCTCCATAAACGCTACTAAATCCTGTAGCCTTTCTATTATCTCAGCATCGTTCAGTCTGGTGGATAATATTTTCATGCCCATTTGCGCGTATTCATCTTTCGAAACATGCGAATGGTATACCAACTCCTTAACAGCACCCACCGAATCTTTTTTGCATGATTTCATAGAGGCTATGGCATATTCAAGCGCTTTATCAAAGGAGGATTCCTCTGCAACTTCATCGGCTATTTCCCAGGTAAGGGCTTGGGTGCTGTCGAATTTTTTGCCGGTAAATACCATCTTCTTTATTACCGATGGTTTAAGCTTGTTTAACAGGGCAGGTAGTATCATACCGGGTATTAACCCCAGCAACCCTTCAGGCAGCGAATATGTGCTATCCTTAGCAGCAATTACATAATCGCAGGCACACACCAGGCCAAGACCGCCGCCCGATACATCGCCTTTAACCAAAGCAAACGAAATGAATTTGCCGGTCTGTAATTTTTTGAGCAGGGCGCCATACTGTTGCATCTGCGGCATATAATCAGTGCCGGGGTTTTGGGTAACCCAGCGCAGGTCTAACCCATCGCAAAAATTATCACCTCTGCTTTCCAATACTAAAAAGCGGGCACCGGATTCTTCAGCCTCATGCACCTGCTTAAACAGCAGGTCAATAGACCCGGGATTCAGCAATTTGGGCGCGGTGATCTTGTGAATCATTTAGAAGCTGTTTTAAATTTAAAAAAAATGCAGTTACACACCAAGGCCACCAAGGCGAATACAAAGGAATACCAGAAATACATTTTTTGTGTGCTTGGCATTGGCATTTTCTTTGTGCTCTTTTGTTTCATCCCGCCTTTATGCGGGAGTGTTAAACTGCCTTTTAGTATAGTTTCTTAGCTGAATTTATAGGTTCGGTAAAAACCTTTCGAGCCGGTGTAAACCAAAAGTCCTTTGCCTTTGTAAGCTTCATCATACAAGCCTGGCACCATATCAAAATCGGGTGTAAAGTCGCCTTCTTTAATGCGTTGCTCGCGGAAATTTTCCATGGCTTCATATTGAGCCACGTTTATTTTATAGCGGTTATTCAACAATGTTTTCAATCCTGCAGCTGCAGCCACGGCTTTCGATTTTTCAGTATACAAATAGCTGTAAAACTCAGCACACGAACCTGAACCGTATGAGAATACACCCAATCGGTCGCCAGCATTTAAATCGTTGACGGAATCAATGGTTGCCAGCAAGGCAATAAATACACTTCCGCCATAAGTACCGCCAATATCTTTTGAGTAGGAGATAGAAGGCAATACTTTTTTCTTAAAGTCAACTGCAATTTCATCGTTATCCATTTCGGTGGTCATGCGCAGCAATTGTTTGTGCGCGCGAAAACTGATACCGCTAAATGGCACGTGATAAATATTGTATTTGAAGAAGGTAGTAAAATCAAAGTCGCCCACATTGGCCTGGTAATCTTCAAAAGTAGCAGCCAGGGCTTCCATGTAACTGAATAAGCTGTGCTCGCTGTTACCTGTTTCCAACCAAGGTAAAGGTCTTATCACATCTGCAACTTCATGCGCGTAAATGCCAAACTTATTCATTTCCAAAGCCAGAAAATCCGGTTTGTCTGAAACCAACATGGCTACTGCACCACCACCACACACATACTCCCACGGGCGGTGGATGGAATTCAAACTTTCATCGGTAGTAATTATTAAGGCCTTCTGCCCCTTTTTCGCCATACCCGAAGCCAGCCACGAAATACCCATCTTTAAAGCAGCCGTGCCCGAGTAGCATGCTATCTTCACTTCGAAATGGCGGCAATTGCTTGGCAGGTCAAGGTGATGAAACACCCACGAGCTTAATGCTTTTTCATGGTCAAGCCCTGTTTCTGAAGCCACTATCAGCAAACCAATTGAGGCTCTGTCTTCCTCTGTAAGCATAGGTTTGGCAGCGTTCACGGCCATGGTAACTGAGTCTTCCCACGGAGGATTGACCCCACGCTTTTCAACCATCAGCTCTTTGTGCATGTGCGCCACATCATATCCCCGCGCATTGGCCAACTCTTCAAGGTCAAGTTGCAAAGCGGTGGGGTACACGCTTATCTTTTCTATTCCGTATGTTGTATTTTCCATTATTCGGCCCAATCTAATCCACCGGTTACACTAATTGCCTGCCCGTTTACAAAGCTCGCAGCATCTGACCCTAAAAATAATATTACTTCGGCTAACTCTTCCAGTTTGCCCATGCGTTTTAACGGGCAATGCAGCATCCAGAAATCTTTCAACTGTCCGCTTAATGATTCCTTGGTCATATCGGTTTCAAACATGCCCGGCACCACTACGTTGCTTGTAATGCCTTTTTGTCCGTACTCTTTTGCTATAGCCCCCGAAAGCCCTATCAGGCCAGCCTTACTGGCGCTATAATTTGCCTGCCCTGAAATGCCATCTTTGGCAATGGAAGAAACGGTAACAAAGCGCCCTTTGCGGTTAGCTAAGAACACTGGTAAGAACTGGCGGATAATATAAAATGCGCCGTTCAGGTTTGTATCAATTACATCCAGCCACTCATCATCGGTCATGCTGAAGGCCAGGTTATTTTTGTTGATACCGGCATTATTGATAACGGTATCTATATTGTCAAAATCATCCAGCACCTGATCGGTTACTGTAACTACATCAGCCGCGTTGCGCACGTTTAGCTGATAGCCTTTACACATTTGTTCAGGGGCTATGCGTTTGGCCTCTTCCAGTATTTTTGCAATATCGGTATCGGGGTTATTATAAGTAAATGCCACATCGTGCCCTTTGGCCAAAGCCATCATCACCACCTGGTATCCAATGCCCCTCGAGCCGCCTGTGATAAATATTTTCATGGATGAATATTTTTTTCTGTTCAATTATAATTCAATTCTGGGCAGACAACATCAATAAGCCCCGCAAATCACTTCGCGCACCCCGCTCAACAGGGGAAACAGCCAAATTACCTTTACCACCCGTTATCCTTTATACTTCTTAATTAAGCTGATACTGTTTAAGCCGCCAAAGCCAAACGAGTTTTTAAGAAATATATTGATGTCGTGTTTTTTTCTTTCGTTTCTGCAAACGTCAATGTCTACTTCAGGGTCTAAATTTTCGATGTTGATGGATGGGTGCAATTCTCCGCGGTTCATTTGCAAAATGGCAGCCACTGTTTCAACCGTGGCAGCCGACCAGCAGGTGTGGCCCAGCATAGATTTAGGTGCGTTTATTTTCAGTTTTTTGGTATGCCCGCCAAACACTTCTTTTATTGAACGCAGCTCGGTCAAATCGCCGAGTGGGGTAGAAGTAGCGTGTGCATTGATATAATCAACTTCTTCAGGTTTTACGCCGCATTTTTTCAGCAAGCGTTTCATTAATCTTGACTGACCAATTTGCGAAGGCTGCGGCAAATGGCAACCATCAGACGAAGATTCAACGCCTAATATCTCGGCATATATTTTTGCTCCGCGGGCTAAAGCATGTTCCAGGTCTTCCAACACCAAAACTGCTGCACCGTGCGAGGGAACAAAGCCTTCGCGTGCAGTATCATAAGGCCTGCTTGCATGTGATGGGTTATCGTTAAACGATTTGTAAGTGATAGCACCCATAATGGCCATACCCTGCAGATCGAGCGGCGAAAAATCAAGCATGGGCGCAACAACTGCCGCTATCGGTACATCGTGCATCTGAATTTCGTCAACCGCGCAGCGCAAAGCTACGTTACCACTGGCGCAGGCAGCGCCTACGGTGTATGCCGGTCCGGTTAACTTCAATACATCGGTAACACCGCCTACATGGTGCGTATCAAGTCCGTATAGAGCAAATAAACCATCTACAAACTCAGGTTCATCGTTAAAAACATCGTGGTTTTCGAAAGTATATTTCTGGTTCAGATTGTGTCCGGCAACTACGGTAGCCACATTATTACCGTCCTCAATTTTATCAATATAGCCTGCATCTAAGAAAGCTTCAACTGCAGTTTGCAGGGTAATAGCCACAGCGATAGGGAACTTATTACCCAGTTTTTCCAACCGGTTAAATACCGCTGCAGGTATCCGGTTGCGGTAGGTTTCAATTTTAGCCAGCACATCGTAACCGCCCAGATCGCCACCTACTTTAGCATATATGCGGCTCGTGTCTAACGACTTCCAACGGGTTATGGCCGACTTACCGGCTAATAGGTTCTCAATAAAATCTTCCAGGTTATCGCCTATTGGCGTATTAATTGACATTCCCGTAACTACTACCCGTTTCTTCGACATATATGTGTGTTTTAATTTTTTCAATCAGTAATCAATTCTTGCCACAAAGGCACTAAGAAGCTGTTAAAAATTACATTAATAATACATTTAAATGCAAAAAACCAAAGCCAATTCTTGCCACAAAGGCACTAAGATTCTAAGTTATTTGTAAAAGAATAGCGTCTTTTCCCCCTTTTAGTTCTTAAAAGTCAAAATTATTAAAGTATTTTCTTTGTGTTCTTAGTGTCTTTGTGGCTATATGTATTTGTTTTTTAATTTTTAACAGCTTCTAAG
>PMXD01000278.1 GCA_003165895.1 Bacteroidota bacterium
GACACACCATTACAAATGCGAATTCCATGGAATCCTCGTTTTGGGAAACGAGGACCAGTTGGGTAGTACACCATATGGAGCACCTAAAGCAATAGCCCCTTGGATTCGGAGCGTTTCAATTCTTTACTTGCCGAAGTTGCCACTCCGATAGTAGTTCCAGCAGGGGCAGGAATATCTACTTAAATTAAATGGATAATTTATTGATGTCATCCCTGCAATCTTCAACTGTAATCGACCTTAAATACGTCGAAGTCATTCGCGGGTCAGCATGTCCCATGAGTTTCTGAATTTTTATAATATTTGCGTTATTCCTTGCCAGGTTGCAAGCGAACGCATGGCGAAACCTGTGAAGATGAAATTTTACACCCGACAATTTACTATGTCTTTTGACCCAGTGCTTTAACCCGTGACGGCTCAATCCTTTATCACTATTGCTTGAAACAAGTAGTTTTTCTGTCTTATACCCGCTCTTGTTTCTTTCCTTGATGTATTCCCGCAAATGAAGCAGTGCGGTGGGATGTATCGGCACATAACGTGTCTTTTTTGACTTTGATGTTTCAGCCCTCACGGATAGTATTTGTTTTTCCATATCAATATCTATCACCTGTAGAGAAATGAATTCACCCAATCTCAAACCGCAAAAGAAAAGCAACGCCACCATCGCAGTATCACGTCTTAAAATAAGCGGGGTCTTGGAATGTAGAGTAACAGCCGTAAAAATCTTATGGACTTCGCCTGTTTCCAATGCTCGCTTGTCCTTATATTCTGGGTGACGTAGTTTAATATGGCTAAGCGGATTTTCTGTTATTAGCTTTCTTCGGATTGACCAAACAAAAAAAGCATTGAGCTTATTGCCGTATGTTTTGACCGTAGAGTCTTCAAGACCAACCTTCAAAGTATTTTTGCCTACTATCCGTTCACGGGTTTTAATACGCTTAAAAAACTCATTCAACATTTCAACTGTGAGTGAGCGAACTTCTGTAACTTCGGGCATCATTGCAGAAAAATGACTAAAAACGGCCTTGTAGCCTACTACCGTTTGTGTGCGAAGTCCTCTCGAATACCGGCATTCGTTTATATATTCTTCGAATAGTTGTTGTAAGTTGTTTTTGGGTATAGACATCGGGGCTAAGTCTATACTCAAACTGGATAACAGAATAGGAGACAAAAATTGCCAATACGGCAACCTCAAAAATTGATATTGAGTTGGCCATTTCCCATGCTTGTGTCGACTTATTAGTATCTTGTTTGGAAAAATATAACCAATGATAAGTGGTAGCCTAATAAATTCCATAAATAAAGTAATCGCTTCTTACTTTGAAAACCATAAGGACGAAACAAAAGTTCGTGCCAAGACTCTTATGCCTGAATTTATTGAAGCGCAGATTTTCACGCATGATCATAGGGGTGGCTTGCCCATTCGGCAAGTGTTGCGGACGTTGGACAAATCAAATAATTTGCCTTTGATACCGTCTGTTTTACCGGAAAGAAAGAAAAAGAACACGAATTGGTTTTTTATCCGACTCAAGCAAGCAACCCTAAAATGACTTTCATGCGCCTGACTCGTTAATCATTGCCTAATTTATCATGAGCCTTACTTATTTTTGAGATATGGCCTCAGACGCACACCAAAGTTTATAAGTTTCACCTTGAGGTCGAATGACGGCATAAGCCAAATAGTAATTTTCCACATTAACCTCTACACCCTCTGGTAACGTAACGATTTCTCCGTCTTGAATTAATGTGTTTAATGCCGAATTGTCTTTGGCTATGGAATAATCATACATCTTGTCGAATGCTTCCTTGCTAACCGCATAATAGAAACCACTTTTCGTATAATACTTTGTTTCATTATTATTTTTATCCGTCGAAACTTTATAAAAAAAGACTACGGCCATTAAGATGACAATTACCCATCCTACCATTTTTAAGTTTCTGTTTTCTTTAAGCTTTTCAAAGCCATTTCCTATAGCTTCTAAATCATTCCTCAAAGAATTTCCCTCCGTGACTTTCACAGTCAAGGGCTGACTTTTATTTTGGCTTAAGTATTCTTTTCTTAGTTCTCTATACTTATTTGGTTGAGAGAATTTAATATACCATTGTCGGGGGCTAATTTCGGTTTGATATGCTTGCAGTATTTCCCCTTCTTCTAATAGCAGTTTTAAATCAACACCTTGAAATTTTTCTTCCCCTTTAATTAACTGATTAGCGGTTTTTAATGCCAATTCCTTTTTGCCAGTTGACAGCAGATGATGGTCAAAAAAATCAGTTAAATCAGAAATTATTGAATCTTTCTTCTTCATTTTCTAAGACCTGAGTGTGTTGTGGTTAACGAAGCTAAAGTTTTAATCTGTTCCCGCAAATCGCTGAACGGAACGCTAATACAAAATACAGCTTTTGCCTTCGGCGAACCCGCTCTTTTTTTCGCTCAAACGCCGCTCACGGCTTTTTGCTTTTAGGGTAAAAAAAGAGAGAATCCGTTTAAGAATTCTCTCAGGTATTTCACATAAGGGGTTGCGTTGCCCTTTTCTCAGGCACAACGGTCGCCAGGTGAACACCGATAATATATTTTCTTACCTTTGTTTCAATTTCAATTCCAGTCACCTGTTACGAATATGATTATCAATTCTTTACACGTCTTCGCCGTATGGGTTTCGGAACAGTAATTTGCAGTTGGGAAAAAGGGATCATAGGTTCTCCGCTTCGGGACCCTGCGGTTGAGCTGGGATGACCGCAGGGTCCTGAAACAGAGACCCTGCGGAGACGGTCTGGGTTTCAATTGGTTATAACGACGTCATTGCAAGGCTCCGCGAAGCAATCCTGTATTGAGAATTTATTATAGCAACGGGGCTCATAAAAGACAAGATTGCTTCGCAGAGCCTTGCAATGACGGGTGCTAAACGATGCAGGTCATTTTTATTAAGGTTGAAATTCTATCTTTTATATCCACTTCACCAACGCCAACTCCATCCGGTTTTCAAGCAACTCGCTTTTGGGGTAAATCCTGAAACCGTATTCGTAAACGCCGGAGCGGCTGGTTTTAAATGCGCCTTCGTAGGTGGCTTTGCTGCCATCGCTGCTTACATAAGTTAATTTCTCGCACGATACTATTTCCATTATTTCATCTGACTGATGTTTGCGGATAAACAATACTTCAACTTCTATATCAGCTGCCTGAAGGTTACCTAAGTTAATTACAATTTGGGCAGAGAAGGGTTCACCCAGGCCCAACGACTGATTGGTGCTATCAAATACATCCATGCTCTCAACCTTAATAGCGCCCCAGTTATCAGTAACGTATTTTTTCCATTGGGCAATTTGTTTAGCCATCTTGTAGTCATCGGCCTGCATTACTTTTTTACGGCTTTGTAAAGGGCCGTAAAATTTACTGTGGTATTCGGTAATCATCCTGCTCATAGTAAACTCAGGCCCAATTTCGGCAATGGTTTTTTTAATGCGTTGTACCCACTCAACTGGTATCCCTTTATCGTTCCTGTTTTGGAATATGGGCTTAATCTCCTTTTCAAGCAGGTGGTAAATAGTTTCGGCATCAAACTCGTTCTGGAAATCCTCGTAAGCGTAATCGTTTTCTTCAGGCAACGCCCAACCGGTGCCTTCTTTATAGCCTTCGGCCCACCAGCCATCTAATACACTTAGATTAAGTACGCCGTTTAATGTGGCCTTCATACCACTGGTACCAGATGCTTCCATTGGGCGTGTGGGCGTATTTAACCAGATATCCACGCCACGCACTAAGTTGCGCGCCACATTCATATCATAGTTTTCAAGAAAGACAATCTTACCCATAAACTCCCTCATGTTAGATATTTCAACTACCTTTTTGATAAGGTCCTGGCCAGGAATATCGAGCGGGTGGGCCTTACCTGAAAAGAAGAATATTACCGGCTGTTTAGGGTCGTTAACAATAGCCGAAAGCCGCTCAAGGTCGTTAAACAATAACGCCGCACGTTTATAAGTGGCAAACCGGCGGGCAAACCCGATGATGAGCGCGTTCTTATCAAGGTTGTTAATAACATTCATTACCGCCTTAGGGCTTTGATGTTTTTGGTCGAGTTTTTGCGTGAGGTAATCTTTTACCCATTCAATAAGTTTAATCTTATGCTCCTGGCGCATGTTCCATACCTTCTCGTCGGACACATTGTAGATATTATTCCAATATTCTGTTTTTTGCTGATTTTCGTAAAAGCCATCGCCAAAGTTTTCTTTATACAGTTTTTGCCATTCAACTGAAGCCCAGGTTGGGTAGTGCACGCCATTGGTTACATAATCTACATTTATTTCCTCAGTAAAGTACCCCGGATACAAAGGGCGAAATATACCTTTTGAAACCTTACCGTGCAATTTGCTTACGCCATTAACGCGCGATGAAAGCCGGGTGGCCAGGAAACTCATTGAAAATTTTTCCTGGTTATCGGTTGCATCACTACGGCCCAGGGCCATAAAATCGCCCCAGCTTATTTTCAGCTCGTTTACATATTGGCCGAAATACCTATACATCTGTTCTTCAGAAAAAGCATCATGCCCGGCAGGAACAGGTGTATGCGTAGTAAACAATGAAGAACTCCTTATTACTTCCTTCGCCTCGTTAAAATCAAGTCCCTTATCTTTTATCAGGTACTTGGCGCGTTCTAAGCCGGTAAAGGCTGCGTGGCCTTCATTACAATGGTAAACTTCAGATTCGATGTTGAGCATTTTAAGCAGGCGGATACCACCTAAACCCAATAATATTTCCTGTCTTAACCGGTTGTCCCAATCGCCGCCGTAAAGCTGGTGTGTTATAAAGCGGTCTTCAGGCCGGTTCAGGGGAATATCTGTATCGAGCAGATATAACGGCACGCTGCCCACCTGCAGCTTCCATACCTTGGCAAATAAATCGTGGCCTCCCAAATCAATAAATACGCTCATCCAGGTTCCGTTAGGGTGCTTTACCGGTTGCACCGGCAGGTAGCTGAATTTTTGAGGTTTGTATATCGCCTCCTGGGTACCATCAGCACTCAATTGCTGTTTAAAATAGCCATAGCGGTATAGCAGGCCTACGGCCACCATATTGGTTTTAGAATCGCTGGCCTCTTTCAGATAATCACCCGCCAATATACCAAGGCCACCGGAGTATAATTTAATAAAAGGGTCAAGGCCATACTCCATACAAAAATACGACACTTTAGGGCCTTTCAGATCGGCGCGTTCCTGCATGTACCGGTTAAACTTTTCTTCTACACTTTTAAGTTTGGCACAGAAAGCTTCATCCTTTTCAAGGTCAAGCAACCGGTCAAAAGAAACTGCTTCTAAAGTTGCAGTGGGATTGTTTTTAAACCGTTTCCAGTTCCCGGGGTCCATCATGGCAAATACCTCGCGCGCTTCGCTGTTCCAGTTGGTCCATAAGTTAAGGGCCAGCGCCTGAAGAATCTGAAAATTTGCAGGCACTTTGGGCTGCACATACAGTTTGCGCCAGGTTGGGTCCTGGTCAGCATTGGGCGCAATAGCCTGCATTTTTGCCAGCTGAATTTTGCTCCGCTTTTCGCTTAACTGCGCCTGCCGGGTTGTAACCTTGATTAACGCAAGCGAATAGCTTTTTAAATAATCGAGGCTGAATTCGCTCCAGTTTGCCTGCTGGGCCAATTCGTATGCCTTATCGCCCAAACTTTTGACGCGGCTTTTATCAAACTCAGAGTAATCAAGAATAATGCGCGCAATAGCAGCACTGCATTCGTCCTGGTTGGTATCATTGCGGTTAACTACGTAAATACCATCTTCAAGAAACTGGGGCATTTTGTTAACCACCCAGTTACCAAAACCTGCTACCGTGGTAGTAATAGTTGGAATTTTAGATGCGAGGCTTTCCAAAGGAGTATAGCCCCATGGTTCATAGTATGATGGGAGAGCTGAAAAATCGAAACCCACCAGCAAATCGTAATAATCAATATTAAACACACCGTCCTGGCCATCGAGGTACACCGGCACAAATATTATTTTTATTTTATCAGCCGGGCGGTTGTTAAGGTTGTTGTTTTTAATCCGGGTAATAATAGGGTCATCGTGATAGCTGGAGAGGTAATGGGTAAGGTATTGATTGCTTAACGGGTTGTTAAAGTCGGGCTTATCTAACCGGGCCACAACATCAGGAATAGGGCCCGAATTGCCGGCAGGTATGGCAATGAAAACCAATATCTGTCTTTTAAGCTCTTCCCTGGCATTAAGCTTGTGCATGGCATCTAAAAACACATCCACACCCTTATTGCGGAATTCATAACGCCCGCTTTTTACCATCATCAGGCAGTCCTTATCAATAGGCTGATTGAGTACCGCTTCAGCAACTGCCACCAGTTTTTGGCGGGCAATTTTTCTTCGGGCCTCAAAATTAGCCATGGGTATAAAGCTGGCATCGAAACCATTGGAGGTAATAAGGTCAGGTGCTTTTTCAAGGAAATGCTCACATTCGCGGGCGGTTATTTCGCTTACCGTTGTAAAAACATCAGTATAACAGGCTGCTTGTTTTTCCATGCTGTGTTTTGCCACCACATTAAAATCAGCCGCAACTTTGTTAGGGTCGTAGTTATTCAGTTCGTCATATAAGGGGTAATTATTGCCGGCAATACATCTGCCCAATACGGTTGCGTGTGTGGTAAACGCCGTGCCAATGTTTGGCACTTTGTCTTTAAGGTATAACAAACCCGAGGCGGTCATCCACTCATGAAACTGGGCAATTGTTTTGTGCCTTGGGCCCAGGTAGAAATGGTAAAAATTTTCAATCACCATACCCGCTACAAAACCAAAAATTGCAGGCTCCATATAATCCCATCCACCGGTTATAGAATCAACCCTGAATTTTGTCCATAGTTGGGTAAGGATATCATCTTTTCTTTCAAAAAAATCCTGGAAGTCGATTAAAAGTGAAATAGGGTTTCCTGGAATATTCCACCGGCCCATCCTGACTTTTAAATTACTTTCTTTCAAATGCTCCTTCCATTCAGGAAAAAGGTCTTTTTCTTCAATGAAAGTAGAGTTCGCTTTTAAAGTCTGCCCCAAATCGGGCCCAACCATAACCAACCGGTCGTTCAGCAATTTGTTTAGTACCGGAGCCTTGGTTGAAATGACTGTATAAATACCACCTACTTTGTTACAGACCTCCCAGCTAACTTCAAATATCCAGTCAGGGTTAAGGCTTTCTTTTTGCATCAGGTTCTCTTTTAAAGGTTATGTATATCAATGCTACAATCAAACATTAGCCAGCTGGCCTGGGGGAGGAGATACCCGGATTATTTCAGTTTAGAAGCGGACTTTTTTACAGCGGCTTTCTTTTTTGGTTTTGCGGCAACTTTCTTTTTTGCTCCGGCACCGGTTTTGGTATCAGCCTTCACCGGTTGGGCAGTGGCTTTCTTTTTTGGCTGAACCGTTGCTTTCTTCTTTGGTTTTGCGGCAACTTTCTTTTTTGATTTTACTTCGGCTTTAAGCGCCCCTTCGCCTGCTGTTTTTTCAAGCCTCATTTTAAAATCAGCCAAAACGTTCATATAGTTAATATATGCTTCATAAGGGCTGCTGTAATGGTTAAAGTACATATGCACATCGCCATCAGAGAAAAACTTGGTACACATGTAATAAAAGTGGTCACTTGTTTGCAGGTATAACCAGTCCTTCAGTATTTGAGGGTCTTTGCATTGGTCAATCATTGGCTTTAGCGAATAAAGCGCGGCAAAGGCATCGTCCTGCAAATCATTCCCTAACCAGGCAGTTAAATCGCGTTCCTCATCAGCCCATGAAATCGGGAATGGCGTACTCATGCCCGCAACCGGCTGCAATTGCTCCACAGCCTCGGAAGGAGTGACGAATTCAAAATTCGAGCTACTGAAAATCCTATCGGGCAAAGCACGCATAAAATCAAAGATGCCTGTTTCGGCCCACTGATGTTCGCCAAAAGTTTCGTAATCCATAAACAGGTTTACAATTTCATCCTGCGGATCAATAAGGTTAAGCCAGCTTACAAATTTTTCAGTAGTCAAAGGCCAATCGCCCCAGCTTTTTTGCGAAAAACGAAAAGCAATATCATCACTTAACCTGAAATTTTTGAGTAGCAGTTTTAATTTAGGCTCCAGCGTATTGTAATACAGATAGTTTGGGCTTTTCCAACCTAAAACATGCTTGGCGCCTTCAGTCAACATACCCTTATAGCCCATTTTAAAAACGCGTTCGCCTATCAAATCGGAATATATTAACTCAGTATCTCTGAAAATGGTAGGTTCGTAACCGAATAATTCTTTAATTTTTTTAGTGTGCAGGGCAACCTGGCTTTCAAATTCCTTTTCGGGCCGTAATGCGGAAAGAGAGTGCGAATAGGTTTCGGCTAAAAACTCAACACAACCGGTGGCGGCAAGGCGCTGAAAGCTTTTTAGTACTTCGGGATAATAGCTTTCAATCTGGTCGAGCAAGGTACCGGTAATTGAAAAGCACACCTTAAATTTCCCCTGGTGCTTTTGAATCAATTCCAACAGCAATTGATTAGTTGGCAGGTAGCATTTTTCAGCAACCTTAATTAATATTTTACGGTTGGCATAATCATCAAAATAATCATGCTTTTTGCCTATATCGAAAAAGCGATAGGTGCGCAACCGGTAGGGTTGATGAACCTGAAAATAAAAGCAAATCTTTTTCATTTCTTTATGTTTATTTCAAAGGCTACTGGTAATTCAGTTATTCGTAATCCGGTTTTTATTTCTCTTTCAGGGGGGACTAACTTCTTGCGTCCAATACTGCCTGGTAAATCTCCTTCAATTTAAAAGCCACATTGTCCCATTTCAGGTTCTCCACTTCTTCATGCCCCATACGGGCAAACATTTTTGAAATGCCCTGGTAATGCAACAGTGCATAAATGGCATCGGCCATGGCATCAATATCCCAGAAATCGACTTTAATGGCATGGTTCAATACTTCCGACACCCCTGACTGACGTGATATAATAACGGGCACATTACTCTGCATAGCCTCCAAAGGAGAAATCCCAAAGGGCTCTGAAACCGATGGCATTACATATACGCTGCTCATATCAAACATCTTCTTTACTTCAGCACCATTCAAAAAACCGGCAAAGTGAAATTTATGACCGATACGCAGTTTTGCTACCAGTTCNNGTACCCGCCATAACAAAACGAATGTTGGGGTCGACATCCAAAACCTTTTTTGCAGCTTCAACAAAATATTCGGGGCCTTTTTGAAAGGTGATGCGCCCCAAAAAAGTTACTATCTTATCATCCAGCGGATTGGCATCTCTATCGTATTGCGTTACACCCATAGTAACGGCGTTATGCAGCGTTACAACCTTTTCGGGAGCAATGCCATACTTATCAATAATAACCTGCCGTGTACGGTTGCTAACTGCTATTACCCTATCGGCAAATAACATTCCCTGGCGTTCAATTTCATAAACCTGCGGATTAATATGCTCTCCTGAACGGTCGAATTCTGTTGCATGTACGTGTACAAACAATGGTTTGCCGGAAGCATGTTTCGCGGCCACACCGGCAGGGAATGTAAGCCAATCGTGCGCGTGTATTATATCATGTGTATACTCTTTGGCAATTTTGGTTGCCACTAAAGCATACCTGGAAACCTCCTTAAACAAATCGGGCCCGTAAGCACCGGTAAAAGTGAAATTTTCGGCAAATACAGATTCTTTAATATCGGTATAATCATGCTCGCTTACATCAGTTAATCGCCTGAATTCTTCGGGCGACATATACGGCACAAGCAGTGAACTAACCTCTAAATAAGTAAGATGTTTCCAGTACTCCTGAAATTGGGCATCAAAAAGATTAATGGTTTGCTGATCGGCTGAAACAATACGCACGGCGCGCTGATCCTCATCTCCAAAAGCTTTGGGCACTACAAAAATGACTTCGATGTTATTAAACGCCATCCCTTTGGTAAGCCCAAAACAGGCAGTGCCAAGGCCGCCGGAAATGTGCGGAGGAAATTCCCAACCAAACATCAGTACTTTCATTTCCCTGTTTTTGACTTCTTACTAAATTTCTGAATCATCTGTTCAATTCTTAATAACGATGCAACACTCCAGGCCTGTGATATAGCGCCCCGCGCCTGGTGGGGCGGGTTACCATCATATATTTCAGAAATGGTTGAAACGCCATGGTCCAGTACACAAGGCTCAAAACCATGGTAAATACTTTTTACAAAATCCAAACCCGATGCACCCTGCAACTTTAAATATGCCGCTACAAAATGCTCTAATTGCCAAACCCATACCGTTCCCTGGTGATAAGCACTATCGCGTTGTTTCTGGTCTCCTTCGTAAGTGCCTGTATAGGCAGGGTTTTTAGGGGTCAGGGTACGCAGGCCGCGTGGGGTAAGCAATTCGTTTTTTACAACGTCAACTATACTGTAAATCTCATTTTCGCTGAGCATGGTAAACGGAAGGCTTGCCGCAATAATCTGGTTGCTGCGAACAGAAAAGTCTTTGCTGATTTGTGTAACCACATCAGCCAGCGAGGTGCCATTCCAGAATTGTTGTATAAAGTTATCTTTAATTAAATCGGGTAAACCGCGCCATTCCCTCAAAAAATCTTCATCGCCATTCTCACCGGCCAGTTGCAGTGCAAAGCATACGGCATTATACCACAACGCGTTAATCTCAACGCAATACCCTATGCGGGCGGTTACCGGTACGCCATCAATTACCGCGTCCATCCAGGTAAGTGCTTTACCCGGTGTGCCAGCCCATATTAAGCCATTATCATGCATGGCAATATTATTGAGCGTACCATGCCGGTAGCTGTTCAATACTTCAAGTATGGGCGTTTTATATTTTTCCCAAACCGGCTTGCCGTTTTGCTTTTCAATTACATATTGCTGCAAAGCCCATATAAACCACATGGATGCATCAACAGTATTATAAACTGCCTTGTCGCCACGGCCAATATTAGGGAACAGGCCCCGGTGCAAATCGGGTAGGTAATCATCAATAACTTTAACGAAGGTTGCTTCATCGCCTTGCGAAAGGGTTAAGCCCGGCAGTGCAATAAAAGTATCGCGGCCCCATTGGCCAAACCAATGCAGGCCTGCTTTAATGCTGGTACGGCCTTCGCGGTCCACGCAAATAAACTGACGTGATGCATGGATAAGGCAATTTTTGAAGGTTGAACGCTCAACCCTCTTTTCAGCCTCAGTGACGAAAGTCTTTTTTAACGTAGCTGGATTGGCTTCGGTTGTTCCGGCGGTAAAAATTATTTCATCGCCTTCTTTTACGTCCATTTCAAAATATCCGGGTACCAAAAGGTCTTCTTCAAAATCATATCCCCTCTCCTTTTCGCGCAGGTATTGAATTTTAAGGTACCAGTCAGGCGCATGCACGTAGGTTACCTTTTTTGAGAATTGCATGAACAGGGTATCGTAACCATGGTATAAACAGAAGGCAGCCCCGTTTTTACAGGCTTCATACCTCTTATTAACGAAAATATTGGCTTTACTAAGCTGGTGGTAATCGCGAAACGCAAGAAAAGGTTTGAAGCGCATGGAAGCCTTGCCATCACATTTCAGGACGTGGTATTTAACCATCACCCGGTCTTCAAAAGTTTTGAGAATAATTTCCTTGGTATAGTGTAAATCGCCTACGGCATAGTGCCAGATGGGCTGGGGGTCTACATCAAAATCAGTAATGTATTTATGTCCTTTGGGGTCGTAAATACCCGGATATTTATGAATACCCATGTTGAACTCCTGGTCCCGGTAAACAATGGTTTCATCAAGCGTACTGAGCATAACATGCAGGTGGTCGGTGCCAAGTTGCGGCTGCGGAATTACCAGCATGCCATGATATTTACGCGTATTGCAATTAATGATAGTTGAACTGGCATAACCTCCGGCGTTATTGGTCCTGATCAATTCCTTTTCAAGAGAATAATTTAAGTTTACCAGTTGGCCATGATCAAAGCGAATGAAACTCATAATTGGCTTCTTTTAGTATCTCAATTTTTAATATCTCAATTTTGAGATCCGGGGGACTGAACTGCGTGTAAATTAAAAGTTTTTATACGGCTTGCAAAGACAATAAAGGTTAACTGTGTGTTACGCAGGCAGATTGGCATAAACGCCAATTGTACAATCGGGCCATTTCCAAGCCAAAAGTATGATGCAAAAGTATGATTTATAAGGTGTTAACCATACACTAAGGTCAATAGCCGTACCTTCACCGGGATTTGCATTATTTTTTTTAGCGGGTAATATCGCCCTTAAAATGTTAACGTCTTCAATTCAAATTACGGGATTTGAGTTTATGCTACCCGGAAATTCCTTGTGGTATTAACTTTTTCTTTGCCGCTTTCCAATCTTCCTTTAAAAGGCCATACAAATTAAGATCATATATTTTTCCGGTAGCCTTGCTTCTTGACGCTTTGCGCTGTATACCCTCAAACACATACCCCACTTTTTGTTGTGTTGCAATACTGGCCTTATTGCGTGTATTAACAGTTGACGTGAGCCTTCTTAATTTCAGCGTATCAAAAGCAAAATCATTGATTGCAATTTTTGCCTCTGTGATATACCCTTTGCGCCAATACTTTTTATTTATCCGTGAGCCTGTTGTTGCGGTGCCATTAAAAAAGTCAATACCACTTAATGCCATCACTCCTATCAGCTTCTTTTCCTCCTTTAATTCAACCACAAAGGCATAGCCGCTTTTAGCCCAGTTCTTGATTGAATCATTAATATACCATTCAGCATCCGCCCTGGTATACGGATGTGGAATTTTCATTGTCCATTTAGAAACGGCCAGATTCCCTGCACCCTCAATAATATCTTCCCAGTCACTTAACCTGGGTTTTTTAAAATCAATCTTTGCGTTTCCCGTCTCATAATTAATGCATTAAAATACGCGCTTTTCTGCTTCAAACAATGGACACACCCTACCTGCTGTGCAAATCGTTTATGCCAAACTTATTAATCCCCTTACACTAAAAAATAACTTTGTTACGTTAATATACAAATAAGCGTAGTGTTCAGAAAGTTTTTTGCATTTACTGTAGTCCTTTTGTTAAGCATAACTGCGCGCCCCCAGCAAACGCGATACTTTGTTGATAGGGAAGCTGCCTATACCCGCGGGCGTGAATTATTTGATGAAAAAAATTATTTAAGCGCGCGCCAGGAGTTCGAGAAAATATATAAGCAAGTACCTACCCCGCATACACACACCGATGAGGTGATGATGCAGAACCTGGAGTATTACATTGCTGTTTGCGCAACGGAAACAAATGATAACGACGCAGAACAACTGTTGCTGGGCTATTACAAAAAGTATCACGAAACCGACAAGCGCAGGCTGATTAATTTCTTCCTTGGTAAATACTATTATCAGAATAATAATTACACCGATGCAGCTACCTACCTGGCCAAGGTAAAAGTTACCGATCTGAGCAATGAACAGATATACGATTACAAATTCGAACTGGGCTACTGCTATTTTCTGAAAAAGAAATTTACCGAGGCCAAACCTTTGTTCGCTTCCATCAAAGACATTAAGGACAAGTATTATTACCCTGCAAACTATTACTACGCCTTTATCTGCTTTTACACCAAAGATTACAACGAAGCGCTGAAAGGGTTTTTATTGGTAGAAGATTCCAAAATGTACTCTACTGTAATTCCGTATTATATAGCCCAGATATATTTTATAAAAAAGGACTACGACAAGCTGATTACTTACGTTAACGCCAATCTTGAAAAAGATGTGATGTATAAAGACGAAATGAAGTTTTTGCTGGGGCAAACTTATTTTCAGAAGAGTGAATATGCCAAGGCATTGCCATACCTGGATGAGTATATCAACAAGTCGTCAAAAGCGCGTAAAGAGGATATTTACCAGCTGGCTTATTGCCAATATCAAACAGGGGCTTATGCCAAGGCCATCGAGAACTTTAAGCAATTAAATTTATTGACAGAAAAGCTGGGGCAGAATGCAACTTATGCTTTGGGCGACTGCTACTTAAAATCAGGCCAAAAAGATAAAGCGCGTTCAGCCTTTCAAAGTGCAGCCAGTATGGATTACGACGATGCGATTAAGCAAAATGCACTTTTCAATTATGGCAAACTATCTTTTGAATTAGGTTACAGTACTGATGCCATTCAAAGCTTTGAAAATTACCTTGAAAAATATCCTACCGGTGCTTACGTAGATGAAGCCAACGAACTGTTAGCGGCTGCATTGGTTCAAACAAAAAATTACGAGCGGGCCTACCATATTATGGAAGGCCTTAAAACGCAGAGCCTGCTTATACAGCAAGCATACCAGAAGGTAACTTATTTCAGAGCGGTAGAATTATACAATGACAAAAAGCTGGATGAGGCATCGGTGCTGTGCGATAAGTCGCTTAATAATCCGGTTAACGTTGATTTGCAGGCATTAGCCATTTATTTAAAAGCTGAGATTGAATACAACCAGGCAGATTACATACAGGCACAGAGTAATTATTTAAAGTTTGCCCAATTCTCAACCCCCTCTTTGGAACGCAAAGGTGAGGCATCAAAATTCAGGGCTGATTATGGGGCCGCCTATTGCTATTTTAAACAGAAAAATTATTCCGATGCTGCGCTGTATTTCGGCTCCGCCATCGGCGAGTCGGAACAAACGGCGGATAAAAAAGGGAAAACAGCTTTGTTGCCAGACCTTTACCTGCGGTACGCTGATTGCGAATTTGTAAGCAAGAACTATAACAAGGCTATTGAGGGCTACAGCACCATTGCTAATAACAAGTGGAGCGCTGCCGATTATGCGCAGTATAGGAAAGGAATTATACTGGGCCTTGAAAACAAAAATGTAGATAAGATTGATGCCATGAATGTTTTAATAAGCCAGTTTCCTACATCCAACTATGTAGACCAGGCTTATTATGAAATTGGAGAAACTTACCTGGAGACCGGTGATAACTCATCGGCAAGAGCAGCGTATCAAAATATAATTACCAAATATCCTGGTAGTACGTTGCTGCCCAAATCGTATTTAAAAACGGCTGTGATTGATTATAACAGTGGCAAAAAGGAACAGAGCGTTGATGATTACGAAACAGTTGTAAAGCAATTCCCAAAATCAAAAGAAGCAAGGCAATCGTTAGATGCGCTAAAGGATATTTATGTTGAAATAGGAAGGCCTGATGCCTACATCGCTTTTGTAAATAATTATTCTGACCTGAAGATTAGTTCTTCAACCCAGGACTCGCTGATTTATCAAAGCGCCGACAATGCTTACCAGGCTAACGATTGCGCCAAAGCTGTTACGTTGTACGAAGGATATTTAAGCAAATTCCCCAACGGGCTTTTCAGCAATGAAGCACATTGGAACAGAACTGAATGTGCTATAAAAGCAAAAGACTTTGCATCAACCCTGCCAGACTTTGACGCCATCATTCAAAATAAATACAGCAAGTATTACGAAAAGGCATTACTAAAAGCCTCGGGTATTGCTTTTTATGAGGTTAAGGATTACAACAAGGCCAATGTTTATTACAGGCAATTGTACATTGCAAGTTCATCAGCCCAAAACACTTATACGGCTATGACCGGGTTGCTTTCAACCGCAGTTAAACTGAACAATAACGATGAAACTATTGAATACGCCGACCAGCTTATTAATTCGGGCACCGGTAAGGATGCCGATGTGCAGGAGGCTTATTACCGAAAAGGAAAAGCTTACTACGCCAAAGGGAATAAAGATTTTGCACTGGGCGCTTTTAACCGTGTTACCGAGTTACCTGTAAGCGAGAAAGCCGTTGAAGCCAAATATCTGGTTGCAAAGATTCTGAATGACCAGCAAAATTATTCAGCCTCGCTGGATACCTGTTTCAGGTTGAAAGACAGGTACAGCAGCTATGAGTATTGGGTTGCCAAAACTTTTGTGCTGATGGCCGATAACTACAGCGCGCAGAGCAACGCATTCCAGGCAAAGGCAACTTTAGAAAGTATTATACAGAATTATGATGGCGATAAATCCATTATTGAAGAAGCACATGCCAAACTGGAAAAGATACGGACAGTGGAAATGAACAAATCGAAAATTATGCAGCCGGTGCCGGGCGATACATTGATTATGGAGCAGGATTCAATAATAAAGCATTAGTGATGAATTCAGTGATTAACAGATTCGTTTTTTTAATTGTGATGAGCACCATCACCCTCCCTCTTTTTGCCCAAAAAGACGGTGGTGGCATTGGTAATGAAGAGGTGGTAGTTGTAAAAGAATATGAAGCAACCATACAGGATGCACAAAAAGTAAATATACAGCCGGGCATACCAGAAATTGAAGAGAAGAAACCCAGACTTGATTATACCATCCCGATACAGGAATTTAAGGACATTAATTTTGAGCCGAACCCGATGAAGCCTATTGCCATTAGCAAAGAGAAAGTTCAGGCTTACAACAGTTCGTATATTAAAATTGGTTTTGGAAGCCAGTTAATGCCTTTAGTACAGCTTGCTTATAATGATAATAAAACGAAAAACCTTCAATTCGGGATTTTATACGACCACCTTTCGGCCCATGATTTTGACCGTAGTATGGATATTAGAAACCAGGCTTTCAGTGATGATAAGGCAGGAGTTTATCTGAAATATTTCCCGAAGAAAGTAGAAGTTGGAGCTGCATTTAATTTCAGAAACTACCGCACCCATTTTTATGGCACCGATAGTGTTTACTCAGAAAAAGCAGTGAGGCAGGTGTTCCGCACTTATGATGCGACCGCTTATATTAAGAACGCGCAAAAAAATAATCTTGATATAGATGTTAAGCAGAGCCTGAACTTCAACTATCTCCAGGAAACCTTTGGCGGGGCCAGTGAGCGGTATATGGCTGGGCAAACCGATTTTCAGAAAAGCTTTAACCAATACCATGCTATTGTAGCCAGCTTCAACTTTGATGTTTCAGATTTAAAGAATGATTCGCTGGCCTTAAACCGCACCATATTTACACCCATGGTTGGCTATACCTTTAATAATGACGACTGGAAGGCGCTTGGTAAATTTGGTCTTGCCATAGATGGAAAGACCCCGATTTTTGGGTGTGATCTGCATTTAGAAAAACACCTTTATGAGCAATCTATCATCGCTTATTTAAACTACACCCGTAACGATCAGAAAAACTCGCTTAACTCCTTAGCTCAAACAAACAACTTTATACAAGATTGGGTAACCATTAAAAACTCAACGGTAGGTGATTTTGCAGCAGGCTTCAAAGGCACGCTTGAAAACTTCTCATATAACCTGGCCTTTCATTTAGTGCAGGATATCAGGATGCCTTTATTCGTCAGTGACTCGGCAGATATGAAGCGTTTTTTAGTTATTTACGACGCCAATGCGTTGATATATAACGGGCATTTTGAAGCCGGATATAACGCTAAAGAGTGGCTTCGCTTTTTATTGGTTGGCGATTACAACGATTATCAATTAAAGAACAATGCTTATGCCTGGGAGCAACCCGCGTTTAAAGCCACATTCAGAACCAATTATATCTGGAAGAATAAGATAAGCGTAACACTGGATCTTTATGGATTAACTTCAAGCGAGGCACTACTGCCAGAAAATCAGATAGCCAAAATAAAGGGAACAGCCGATTTAAATTTTGGAGCAGAATACCTGCTTAATAAGCATCTTTCCTTCTTCATACTGCTCAATAACATAGCCAATATTAAATACCAGCAGTGGTATAATTATCAAAGTTACGGCATTAATGGTATGATTGGTGGCAAGTTTGCTTTTTAGTTTAGAGTCGAAAGATGTCATCTTTATGAAAGCATTAAAGCCTGTTTAAGCTTCTCAATTGCTGTGCTTATCCATTCGCCCGTTCGGTTCTTTTTGCAGATGAGGATGATTTTATTTTCATGCTTCATAAGTGTTATTTCCAGCACTCCCGGTTGTTTGGCCATTTTATAATGCCAGTGCGTGTTATCTGCCAGCGATTTTAATGAGCCCTTCATGGTAAGCTGAAGCACCATATCCGCGCAGGCTTTCTCAACGTCATTTGCGGTTAATTTTTTAGCGGCAACAAATTCAAACTCCATGTCCGGTATTTATTAAAATGCAAATGGCCCGGTTTTGAAACCGGGCCATTTGCATTTATCTGTACTAATAAATTACTTATTTACTACAAACTTGGTTCTTGCAATAATGTTGCTGTTTTCATCAAGCAACTGAAGGCCGTAAACTCCGTTTGTAAAGTTGCTTACATTAATATTGTTGTCGTTTTGAGTGAAAGTGGCAACTGAAATAAGGTTACCTACCACATCAAAAATCCTGGCGGTAGTTTTACCATTATTTACAAAATCAATGTGCAGATTATCTGAAGCCGGAACCGGGTACATTTTTATCGGGATTTCGTTTGCTTCACTGATGCCGGTATTGTAATCTACGTGAATAATAACATAAGCCGAAGATGTAACACCGTTAGTATCTGTATCAGTATAGTAGATAGTATCCGGGCCCAGATAATTCTGAGTAGGAGTATAGATTATTTCATTGTTCCAAACCGAGGCAGTCCCATGGGCCGGTTGAGCGTCCAATGTTACGGTAAGGGTAAGCGAACTGCAGCTAAGATCATTACTCAGCACATTAATCGTGTCTACCTGGTTTTTGAACATAGTATCTAAATCATTTACAGCAATTACAATACTTTGACTTGCGGGCAGGGTATCGTAGCTTATATCATCTACCAATAAAACGCTACCAGGAGTTAAATCTGTATTGCCACTGATTATGCTTGAAAACACCGGAAGGCTTGAAGCAAGTAAAACTACCAGCGTATCAGGAGTTTCGCAATTCAAGTAAACAAAAGGTGTGCTGAACTGTGTCCAGGTTCCGTTGGTATTTGTTCCTGACTTAAATTCAGCATTAGCTATAATAGTAGAACCTTTTCTTAGCGTAGCCCACATAACGCAGGTATCATTGGAATTTGTAAAAGTATTCAGCACCGGGGTATATTGGTAATATCCTTTAAAATCGGCCAATCTTTGCGTAAATAGCTGTCCAGCTCCTGAGACCTTCCCTGGTGTAATAGAACTGGTTGAAAAAGAAACTAAATTGTTTGAAATGTTTGATACCGGAAATATGCCATTTAATATAAGACCGGGAACTACTAATTGTCTGGTAAGGCCAAGGCTCGAGTCTACAATAGTTTTTAAAGTATCAGTTGTAAGTTGTATTGAAGAAGAGTCTGCATAAGCGATATTGGATTGAGTAACCAGAAAAAGACCACCCAAAGCAGGGTCACCAGTTACAGCATTAGTCGATGTCCAGCCAACAGGATCTGAATAAGGAAATGTATCACCAGACACCAGAGGAGGTTGAATGCCTAAGAAATAGGAAGTATCAGTTGCCCAGTTTTCAAAACTGTAGTTTACTATTTGCGCATTCAAATGCGCAACAGCGAAAATTGCAAAAGCGAGTATAATTTTTTTCATAACGGGGTTTAGTTACTTTTTAGTGAATTAATCAGGGTGAAATTAAACAAAACAAAATAATCGAATTGTGAATTTTAAACAAACATTACACGCCCAAAACCTATTGCCCGATAATAGGAACCAGCCCACGGATACCCATATCAACAATATTTTCGCCAATGGAAGGTTGCCATAAACCATCCTTAACAACTTCCTGCCATTCAAAACTGTGATTAACAGAAAGTGACACCGTTATAACAATATCCTTGGTGGCTGTTCCGTGAGGTGGTATGGTTAATGAAGTAAGCGCACCGGTATTAGAACCCGTAACAAACTGACCAGTTGCTACGCATGAACCCGCAGGTATGGGCGAAGTAGCAAATAAAGGGTTAACCACAGTAGTAGCACCTACAGGTGCCTGGCCGCTGGCTAGATAGGTATATGGATAGGAAAAAGTCTGCCCTGCATAGACATAGCTCAAAGGCCCGTCAGCTTCAAACCCCCAGTAACCCTGTGCGCGATTGCCGTTAACAGCAATACTTTGGTTGTTTACTTTATAAGTTGTTATATATGTATTAACACCTACAAAGCTGGCTATAGTGCAAGGTAACTCATCTTGTATAGTGGCGGTATAAGGCGTGCCACCTACTGTTTCTGTAACGGTGGTATCTACATACATTTGAACACCGTAGTTCTGGTAAGCCAGCGATACTCTTAAATATTGGTAAGTGCCGGGAGTAACGCTATCCAACGCTACGGAATAGAAGGTGCCGCCATTGGGGGTTAAAACCTCATCCTGAAAATTAATAGCAGAAGCACCACCGCTAGTTGAGGTAGGGGTCATATAAAGGACCGTGCCCGCACCAAGCGCCGTGTTTCCGTTAGGTGCTAACTCAATATAGTGCCCGCTCATTACATTCATTTGCGGATTTTGAGCAGCGTGGCCAGCCGGCATAGTATCGGGTTTACCAAAATTATCAAGCCTTACCTGAGTAGTATCGAAAACGAATTTAAAAATCAGGTGAGGGTTAGTGTTAATAGTAGTAGGGGAGTTTTTTTTACAGCCCGCAAAAATAATAATACCGGTACATACTGCTAAGCAGATTTTTATAACTTTCATACAGGAAGTGTGGGTTTATGGGCGAATATACTGATTATCCGCTTCCTGCAAAATTAGCCCCGTTTTTGTAAAAATGAGGTTCATTTATTGAGCGAGGCCCATCAATTTGCTGTTTAACAATTCAGTTAATTGAATGGCCTTCTTATTAGAATAGGCTTTTCCGTTCAACTCCTTTACCCACTGTATTCCCTTAACGGCATTTGTCATTATTATTTCTTCCGCTTCTTCAAGTTCTTTAGCTTCAATATTCCGTTCAGTTACCTTATCTCCCATCAGCCAAATCAGGTAATTGCGCATTACGCCGTTTACGCAGCCACTGCCGAGCCCGGGGGTTATTAGTTTATCCTCCTCAACAATAAAAATATTGGAACTAATTCCCTCGCATACCTGGCCTGAATGGTTGGTTAAAATACATTCGTCCCATCCTTCTGTCCTGGCGTATTTGGCAGCCAGCACGTACATTAAAGCCCCTGAATTTTTTATTTCACTTACCATTGAAGGGCCCTTGAAGCAATCATTTCGCATCCCCGCTTTCAATCCATGGCCGGGCTCAAACCTGTTCTTATCTATTGCCTCCATACTAATGCTAAAACCAAGTTCATCACTATCGGGTAAATAAAGGCCATCGCCTTTGCGGTAAAATTGCAGGCGTATGCGGGCATTGCGAACTTCCTCATTCGCACCGGCAAGCGCCAGTATCATATTTTGCAGCGAGGCCTTATTAAAATTTTCAGGAAGAACAGCCGAAATCATGGCGGCAGTAAAAGTGAGCCGGTTCCAGTGATATTCCAGCAGGGGCATTTTTTGATTGAACATCACNNGACCATGCTTTCGAAAAAGCCATCGCCGTACCGGTATGCGCGGTTAGTTACCGGCAGCAGGGCTTCGTGCCCCGGATAAATATTGCCGTTAAAGTTTATATACCGCATAGGTGCTGTTACTCAAAACTAAGGTACCGTAAAGGGGTTTGTAATCCTTTTTTACCAACATGTGCGTTATTCCATATCCTGCTTTTCGGTTAAACTGCCATGGGTCGGAAGTGTAATAACTGGCATCAGCCTTGTCCTGTAGTTTAAAGCCTTGTTGCGCATCGTTTGCAGAAATACCGTATACTATTTGTATCCTCCTGTACCATTCGCCCACAAAGCTCTTATGCTTTACGTTTGCTTTAAACTCTACAAAACTTGACCGCCGGCCATAAAATTTCAATTCGGTGTTATCAAAAGGCTGAACAAAAAGAGCATTGGCCGGTATAGTTTCGTTAATCTTTTCGCAAATAGCAATCATATCATCCTTTTCTTTCATTGAAAATAGTTGAAAAGGAACTTTATAAGGCAAATATTGATTGAATTCTATAATTACCAGCCAGCTTACCAGGGCTAATGCGATTATCCCAATCTTCTCAAATTTAACCATGTCGGGCAAATGCCCTTTATTTAAATAAAACTCTTCAACCATACCAACCAAGGCCACAACGCCCAGAAACTTCATCCAGATGGTAACTTTGTAAAATTGAAAATTCCCAATAAAAACATTGTGAAAAGCATCTACAGCAAAGGCATATACAATTACACCGAAAAGGCCGATTAAAATAAAGTCGAACATTTTTGATGAATGGCCCGAATAAAAAATGAGGGCACATAAAGTGAGCGCAAAAAATACCACCATTTTAAACAGCGGAAAGCTTGTAAAAATGAAATGGTGCGGGTGCCTGAACTGAAATACTATTTTAAACAACTCGGCATTACTAATTGTTATGAAACCACCGGGCACCGTACCCATTTTATTCATTAAAATCATAACCAGGTAAACTCCTGCAGTACAAAAATAAATAGTACCAAAGGCAACAAATGTTTTCCATGGTATCTGTTTTATCACCAGCATAAAAAGCATAATAACGCTTAACACTATCATTACATCCAATCCCTCCAGCAGTTGAATAAATGTAGCGCCCGACATTAGTATTGAAGCCGCAATAAATTTTCTATCAATAAATAAATTAATGGCCCAAACTATAATGGCTACCGCAAGGCCGCTTGCCTGGAAACACTCTGAATATAATTCCACATTGCCCAACGTATAATCATTCAGCGGTATCATGGCAATTAAAATGGCAAGCCACGCCAGATACTTATTATGGATAAACCTGAATGCCAGTTGTTGCAGGCCCATTACCAGCAAAACAGTTGAGAAAAGCTGCATTAAAAAGCAAAAAATCTCAAGGTGATTGATAAAAGGCAGCGTCAGGTTAGCCATAATGGTGCGCTCATTAGGCACTGAGGCACTAAGCCCCTGTATAAAAAAATCGTGAGCGAATAATGAATGATCGTGCAGATAAAGAACGTAGGGCAAAAGCTCAACCTGGTCGCCGGTGCCATACCGGTAGCCAAACCGGAGAATCAGTAAACTCCATACCAGCAAAGCGAACAGTAAAGATGGTTTGGCCCCTCTCATGTATTTGTGTGTTCAGGTGAGTAAGTGTTCAGGTGCGCAGGTGTTCATGTGTTCAGGTAATTTGCCCATCAAACTTAAATTGTTTTACATTGTTAATTGCAACATGATGTAATGAGTTATTTTACGTACTCCTAAATTTTGTTGTTAAACCTGAAAACATGAACACTTGCGCACCTGAACACTTTACACCTCCATTAATTTCAAACTATCGCTTATAACCAGTTTGCCCAATGTCTTTGCTTTAATCTCATCAACAGTAACACCCGGCGCAATTTCCAGCAAATGAAATGCCCCGTCTTTTATTTGATAGTAACCCAGGTCTGTAACAACGCGGTCAATACATCCTTTGCCGGTTATAGGCAAGGTGCAGGCAGGCAATAATTTCGATTCACCTTTAGGATTGGTTTGCATCATGGCAACGATAATGTTATCGGTTGCGGCAACAAGATCCATAGCGCCGCCCATGCCTTTAACCATTTTGCCGGGTATTTTCCAATTGGCTATATCTCCGTTTTCAGCAACCTCCATAGCACCCAATACCGTTAAATCAACATGCCCGCCTCTTATCATTGCAAAGCTATCAGACGAAGAGAACAAAGACGAGCCTTTTAATGTGGTTACCGTTTGTTTACCGGCGTTTATCAGGTCAGGGTCAACTTCGTTTTCCAAAGGAAAGGGCCCCATGCCCAGCAGGCCGTTTTCGCTTTGCAGTATTACATCTATATCCTTGGGAATGTAATTTGCTACCAGGGTTGGGATACCTATACCCAGGTTAACATAATATCCATCGCGCAGTTCACGCGCTATACGTTTTGCAATTCCGAATTTATCTAAGGCCATCTTCTATCTTTCCAGTTTAAGGTTGCTTAATTTTGTTCCTTATCGCTTTCCAACAAACAAATTAATGTGACAATTGACGACATCTCCGATTGTCACATTGGCAAATTGTCACATTGTCAAATTTTAGTTACTGTTCTCTGCTCAATCCTCTTTTCGTAATTCACCCCTTTAAAAATGCGCTGCACGTAAATGCCTGGGGTATGAATCATGTTGGGGTCTAACTCTCCCGGTTCTACCAGTTCTTCAACTTCAGCAATGGTAATTTTACCGGCGGTAGCCATCATAGGATTAAAATTACGGGCTGTTCCCTTATAAACCAGGTTACCCAGGGTATCGCCTTTCCAGGCCTTTACAATGGCGAAATCTGCTTTTAGCCATTGTTCCATAACATACATTTTGCCATGCATTTCGCGCGTTTCTTTGCCCTCAGCAACCTCAGTTCCATAACCGGTTGGCGTTGCAAACAAAGGAATGCCGGCACCACCTGCCCTGATCCTTTCGGCAAGAGTGCCTTGTGGCACCAACTCCACCTCCAACTCACCCGAAAGTAACTGGCGTTCAAATTCAGCGTTTTCGCCTACATAGCTGGAAACCATCTTTTTTACCTGCCGGGTTTTAAGCATTAGGCCGATACCGAAATCATCAACACCTGCATTGTTAGAAATACAGGTTAAGCCCTTTACTCCCTTTTTAATCAATGCCGAAATGCAGTTTTCAGGAATACCGCATAAACCAAAGCCTCCCAGCATCAGCACCGCATCATCAGGAATGTCTTTTACCGCCTCTTCGGCATTTTTCACAACTTTATTCATCTTTTCTTTTTTTGAGTATTTGGTATCAGTTCCCGGTATTTAGTATAAAGTATAAAGTATTTAGACAAATGCAATTGCTTCATTGATCCTATATTTCAACGCGCATAGCAAAATCAGAATCCCCTCATGTCTTAATACTTTATACTTACTACTAAATACTATTTATTAATTCTTGCTTCCCGTTTGCTCATTTCGCCCAGTATATCATCGTATATTTTATTCAGCAATACCGGATTGTTTTCGTAAAATGTATAGCTTTTTAAAAAATCGTTTTTAGAAATTCCGTGGTTTCTGTAAATCTGCAGGTAATATTGTTGCGTCAGCTTCTTTTCATTTATATCGCCCATAGTTTTAACCTCCGCAACAGCGTCTGAAATATGCATATCAACCAGGATGCTTTCCATTTTATCAACAGGTATAATATCTGAGGGCACCGATGGAAATCGCTGTTTACAGCCTGCAACCAGCAGTAAGGCAAACAACATAAACCCCTTTGCATAATGCAGAGATTGTGAGCCGGTATTGTTGCTTAAAAAAATCATAATCACAATTGCTATAAATTCGGGGCTAAATATACGTGTTCAGGTGTTAATGTGTTAATGTGTTCAGGTATTTATGCCCGGCTCATTTTATTATTTAATCCACATTAAACAACGCAAAAAGTAATTTCCTCCTATACTTGCGCACCTGAACACATTAACACCTGAACACCTGAATCATGGACACAACAAAATACAAAGAGATTGTTGAGGAGATAAAACCCTACGGTACGCACCTGGTTGCTGTATCCAAAACGAAACCAGCAGAGGATATTGTGGCATTATATAACCAGGGCCAGAGAATATTCGGCGAAAGCAAAGTGCAGGAACTGGCAACGAAGGCTACCCAACTGGCTAAAGATATACAGTGGCATATGATAGGACATTTACAGACCAATAAGGTTAAAGTAATTGCCCCATTTATAAGCCTGATACATTCGGTAGACAGCCTGAAACTATTAACAGAAATCAACAAACAGGCATTGCAAAACAACAGGACTATCAGTTGCCTGTTCCAGGTTTTTATTGCGGATGAGGAAACAAAATTCGGCCTGGACAGAGCAGAACTGTTACAACTCCTCGCCTCGCCTGATTTTGCCCGGTTGCAAAACGTTCGCATTTGCGGATTAATGGGCATGGCAACCAATACTGACGACGAACAAAAAATTGCCGGCGAATTTGCCGGACTGCAAAACCTCTTTCTTGAATTAAAACAAACCCATTTCAGCAACCGGCCATATTTTAAGGAGCTGTCTATGGGTATGAGCTCAGATTATAAGATTGCGCTTAAATGTGGCTCAACTTTAATCAGGCTGGGGACAATTTTGTTCGGAGGCAGATAAGACCAGTTATTTAACTATTTTAACCCCTCAAACCACATTAATATGCTTGGAAATAATCAATCGCGTAAAGTAGCAGTAATAGGCTATAACCGTATCCCTTTTGCACGTAGTAATACCGCTTATATAGGAGCAGGAAATAAAGAATTGATGACGGCCGCGCTAAACGGTTTAATTGAACGCTACAAACTACAAGGCCAGATATTGGGCGAAGTTGTTGGCGGAGCGGTGTTAAAAAGCAGCGCCGACCTGAACCTTATTCGTGAATGTGTATTGAGCACCTCTTTAGATCCTTCTACCCCGGCATGCGACCTTCAGCAGGCTTGCGATACGGGTATTGAGGCGGCGGTTTATGTGGCCAACAAAATATCGCTGGGTCAAATAGAGGTTGGCATTGCCGGCGGTGTGGATACTACCAGCGTTGTGCCGCTGCTTTTTAGCAAGAGGCTGACCGATATTTTATTGGCAACGCGCCGTGCAAAAACAACGGGTGCCCGGTTAAAGGAATTACTAAAAATACGCCTTAAAGACTGGGCGCCGGTGGCACCAGCCAACGAAGAGCCCCGTACCGGTTTAGCCATGGGCGGGCATACCGAAATTACCGCAAAATACTACCAGATAGCACGCGAAGACCAGGATAAGCTAAGTTTTGAAAGCCATCAGAAAATGGCAAAGGCTTATGATGAAGGTTTTTTTGATGATATGATAACGCCCTTTATGGGGCTTGATAAAGACAACAATTTACGCAGAGATACCACCCTTGAAAAGCTGGCCAAATTAAAACCTGCCTTCGATAAAGTGAATGGTACACTTACCGCTGGTAACTCAACCCCCCTTACAGATGGGGCATCGTGCATATTACTTGCAAGTGAAGACTGGGCACGCGAGCATAACCTGCCTGTATTGGCCTACATTACATTTGCAGAATTAGCTGCTATTGAATATGTAAAGGATAAACAGAACCTGTTGTTATCGCCTATATCTGCATCTAACCGGATGCTTAAAAAAGCCGGACTTACCTTGCAGGATTTTGATTACTACGAAATACATGAAGCTTTTGCAGCACAGGTTTTGGCCACTCTAAAAATCTGGGAAAGCCCCGAACTGAGCAAAACGTTCGGGTACCCGGCTTTAGGGAGTATAGACCGAAGCAAGTTGAACGTAAAAGGCAGCAGTTTGGCAGCGGCACACCCATTTGCTGCTACCGGTGGCCGCATTATTGCCACTATGGCTAAATTACTAAGCCAGAAAGTGTCGGGCAGAGGTTTTATTTCTGTTTGCGCTGCCGGCGGACAGGGGATTACGATGATAATGGAGCGTTAGTATTTAGTAGTGAGTATAAAGTATTTAGACTATACAAAATACAATCGGCGACGGTTAGGCTCTCTTTTAAATGACAGACAAGTCCTCAAGTCTTAATACTTTATACTATATACTTAATACCGGCTGCCCTACCACACATTTTCCAAATCCTTTGCCTCAAATTTATGGTTGCGGGTAAAGTAGTAGGAATTGCCTTCGGGCTTTTTTAACTGAAGACTGCTTTTGCTGCCAAATACACGGGAAAGAATAGCAATTGGAAAAAGGAATAGGAAGAAGATAACGCTCAAAATAACTTTAGAGGTAACGGCACCCATGGCTTCGGATAACTTCATCCAGGCCCAGGCAATTTTGGAAGTCAGATATTTTGAAAACATGCCCACCAGGCCTAAAACCACACTGATGGTTAGCCAGTATTTATGATGCTGTTTGGAGAGCAGGAAAACAACCACCAAAGCCACACAAATTGTGAGGATAGTTTCTAATTCCTTTTCGCGTGTAAGTTTGGTTTTGGACATTTAGAACAAGGTATAAACAAACGGAGCAACAGCCGAGCCTCCACCAATAACTATCAACACGCCAACTAACAGCAGCACTATAATGATTGGCAACAGCCACCATTTTTTACGCTCCATTAAAAATTTCCAGAAATCTTTTAAAAAGTCCATTTTGTTGTTTTTTAATCCTACACCGGCATGAAAGATAAAAATCCGTAACCAAAATTAAATGATTAGTTCATTTTGTAAAATCTTTTTCTTACAAGTTCAATTGTCATATTCTTTTCTGATTATTAGTATCTTCTTAGTCGAAAAAAAATACTTATCTTGCTTTTGAAAAATTTATAATTATTTACCTTAAATAAATCGTTATGAGAAAACTTATACTCTCCCTCTCCTTTCTTGTGCTTTCAACGTTAGCAATTTTTGCCGACGGCATTAGCGTTGATTATGCCAAACAGGTAGCCCGGAATTTTTATAATCAAAACAAGGGGAAAGCCGCAACAGTTGCCCTGGTATATGAAAACCTGAACTCCGATAACTCGAATGGGGTGGCACCAGGAGTGCCGCTCTATTATGTATTTAGTACCGGGGAAAAGGGTTTCGTAATCATCTCTGCCGATGACCTTGTAAAACCGGTATTGGGTTATAGTACCGACCAGCCATTTTCAATTCAAAACGCCCCACCCGTAATTACCGGCTGGCTTCAAAAATACAGTGCTCAAATTGCTTTTGTAAAAGTTAACCGCACAACCACAACAACAGAGGTTACATCGCAATGGAATAATTTATACAATAATACCGGCACGTTGAACCAACTAAAGTCAACGGCGGTTAACCCCCTGGTTTCTACTACCTGGGACCAGGACCTCTATTATAATGCTATGTGTCCGCAAGACGCATCAAGCCCTCAGGGGTATGGAGGAAATGTACCTACCGGTTGCGGAGCTACGGCGATGTCGCAGATAATAAGATACTGGGGCTCTCCGGCACAAGGTACCGGGTCTAATTCCTATTCAAGCAATTACGGAACCCTGAGCGCCAATTTTGGCGCAACCACCTACAACTGGGCTAACATGCCAAATTCGGTTACAAGCGCTAATTCGGATGTAGCAACTATTATGTTCGATTGCGGGGTAGCGGTGGATATGGTATATGGGCCGAATGAGAGTTCGAGCTATTTAATCAGTGGCACCGGAGTGTCGGCAAGCTGCGAAGCTGCTTATACTACCTACTTTGGGTATAATGCCAGCACTATGCAGGGCTTACTTCGTTCAAATTACGCAGACGCGGACTGGCTCAATTTAATTGAAACGGAGCTGACCAGCAGCAGGCCAATTCAATATGCGGGATCGGGCCCTGACGGAGGACACACCTTTGTTTTGGATGGTACAGACGGAAATGATTATTTCCATATTAACTGGGGATGGAGCGGCACTGATAACGGGTATTATACAGTAGATGGTTTAATCCCAAGCCCGGATGCAAATGGCTCGTTCGATACTAATGAGTCAATGCTTATAGGAATTCAGCCAACCGTTATATCTGTGGTTTCAAGCGGTATAGATTTGTACGCAGCTACGACCGTAACACCGGATCCAATAGCATTCGATTCAACTTTTACAGTGTTCTGCAGCGTAGTTAATACCGGCACTGCGGGCTTTAACGGAAATATTTGCGCAGCGCTGTTTGATGCCAACGGCAATTTTATCAGGTTCATAGGCGATATTTTCAACACCGGTGGCACCGCACTTGGCGCTGGCAATTATTATGTCAGTGGACTTTATTTTAATGACACCACGGCAGCAGTAACAGTGCCCGGCACTTACACAATAGGAATATATTACGCTGCAACCGGGGCCAACACATGGACCCTGGCCGGCGCCAGCACTTATACAAATCCCATTACAGTAACAATAAACGGCCCGTTCAATTCAAACATTTCGCTTTACTCCAACATAACGGCATCGCCAACAACGCTTATTCAGAGCCAGGGAGCTACTATTACTGTTAACCTTATAAACAATGGAACGGCTACCTATACCGGTGAATATGAGGCAGCTTTGTTAGACCTGTATGGAAATTTTATAGAGCAGATTGGCACCTACACAGAATCGACGGGATTGCCGGCCGGAGACGTTTATAACGCACCTTTCATTAATTTTACCACCAACAACATAACCGCACCTGAAGGCCAATACATCTTAGCCATTGGCGAGGAGGCAACAGGAACGTCTAACTGGTACTACTGCGGCGGCCTAACTTATTCCAATCCTGTGTTGATTGACGTTGTTAATACTGGTTTTGCTTTGGCGGTTAATAATGTATCCACCCAAACCATTAAAGTTTATCCTAATCCGGCCAGTGACAATATTACTATTGATGCGGGTGAATTACGTGGTGATTATAACCTCAAAATTTTCAACACGGTTGGGCAGGCAATAACTGAAAGCAATGGCGTATTAAATGGCCAAACTTTAAATGCTGATGTTTCAGATTATGCTACAGGAATGTATGTTATACAACTAAAAACAGAAGCGGGGATATTGAACAGTAAGGTTGTTGTAAAGTAGCAACAAATAAACACCCGTCATTGCGATGCTCTGCGAAGCAATCCTGTATTTCGGCTATCGGTCAAAATTCAAATACAAGATTGCTTCGCAGAGCCTTGCAATGACGGGGTTGTGTTTAGTCAAGGTTAAACTCTTTCCTCCAGTCACCGGTTTCCTCCCACTTGGGTTGCTCTGTTTTACTTAGTATATAGTTTCCAATCACCAGGTAATCCATTTCGGTACGCATAAAACATTTGTAGGCATCAGCAGGCGTACATACCGGGGGTTCGCCGCGCACGTTAAAACTGGTGTTAACCATCAACCCATAGCTGGTTTTTTGCTTAAAGACATCCAGTAATTTCCAATACCGTTCATTGGTTTGCTGATGAATGGTTTGCACCCTTGCCGAAAAATCAACGTGTGTAACAGCCGGAATATCGGAGCGCAAAGTATAGAGGCGTTCCATTAAAGGCAACTGGTAATAATTACCGGGTATTTTGTTTCTATGGCTTTGTTTAACGGGTGCTACGATAAGCATGTAAGGTGAGGGGGTGGTTAATTCAAAATACTCACTTACATCCTCTGCCTTAACCGATGGCGCAAAAGGCCTGAAACCTTCCCGGTACTTAATTTTCAGGTTCAGCTTTTTCTGCATTTCAGGGTTTCTGGCATCGCCTAAAATACTTCGGTTGCCCAAAGCACGGGGGCCGAATTCCATACGCCCCTGAAACCAGCCAACAACCTTGCCTTCATTTATTAAATCAGCCACTTGCTCGCTTAATTGGTCAAAATTATCCCGGTAACTGCTTATTGCTTTTAGCTTCTTTAATTCCAACCCAATTTCCTTGTCAGAATATTCGGGGCCCAGGTACGAGCCCTGCATTTCGTCCTGTTCAATACAGGCAATACGCTCCTTACTAAAATAAATATAATAGGCTGCCTGCGCGGCACCCAGGGCCCCACCGGCATCGCCTGCTGCGGGCTGAATAAAAATATCTTTAAACAATCCCGATTGAAGCAATTTGCCATTGCTAACGCAATTAAGCGCTACGCCGCCGGCCATACATAAATAATCGCTTCCTGTAAGTTTCTTTGCTTCGGCTGCCATTTTATACACTATCTCTTCAGTTACCTGCTGTATGGCATAACCCAGGTTGCAATGGTGCTGTTGTAATTCGTCTTCTTCCTCTTTCTTCTTAAAACCAAAAAGCTTTTCCCATTTCTTATCGTCCACCATTCTTAAACCGGTGGCATAACTAAAATAATCCTGGTTAAGCCAGATGGAGCCATCATCTTTTATGCTTATTAATTGCTCTTTTATAGTTTTGATATAGGCCCTGGTTTCATCAGCATCCGGATTGCCATAGGGTGCAAGGCCCATTAGTTTATACTCGCCCGAGTTTACTTTAAACCCTAAAAAATATGTGAAGGCCGAATAAAGCAGGCCCAATGAATGTGGAAACCTCAACTCTTTCAATATCTCAATTGAATTTCCCTTACCAGCGCTGATAGATGCAGTAGCCCACTCTCCTACCCCATCAATGGTTAATATGGCTGCATCGTTATATGGCGAAGAATAAAAAGCACTGGCTGCGTGGCTGAGGTGATGTTCAGGAAAAAGAAATTTTACCTTGCTTTTATCGTAACCTTCAATCTTCTCTAATTCTTCGTGAATGATACGCTTTAAAAACATTTTTTCCCGAATCCAAACGGGCATTGATTTAAGGAACGATACCAATCCCTTAGGGGCAAAGCCATAGTACGTTTCAAGCAGGCGCTCAAATTTTAATAAGGGTTTATCGTAAAAGGCAATGGCATCTAACTCATTGATGTTACAACCGGCATAATCAAGGCAAAACTGAACTGCGTTGATGGGGAAAGATTCATCATGTTTTTTGCGGGTGAAACGCTCCTCTTGTGCAGCCGCAATTATTTTACCATCCTGTATAATGGCTGCTGCCGAATCATGATAAAAAGCGGAAATGCCGAGGATAGTCATTGTTCAAAGATAAAATACAAATGCAGTTTACCACTAAGGCCAAAAGTTCACTAAGGAGCACTAAGAGGCTATTAAAAATTAAAATAAAATGCAATTTAACACAAAGAACACAAAGGAAAATGCCAATACAAAGNNCTTTGTGATAACATGTATTTCTTTTCTTTAATTTTTAACAGCTTCTAAGAATTATAAAAAAGAGAATGAATAGAAACCGCGTTTTTGCAGTTTTATAATCCTTGTAATTCTAAGTGGTTCTTAGTGAACTTAGTGCCTTAGTGGTTAATTTCTCTACGCAATTTATTAAATACCGTAGGCCTTAACCGCAGCTTCAATATCGCCCAGTAAATTTGCGGAAGTGTTTTTTACAAACTTATTACCGGTTATAATATCGTGCAGTTCTATGTAGCGGTCGGTGATGGTATTTACAAATTCATCCGGCATTACCGGCATTTGCTGGCCTTCTTTACCTTGAAACCCATTGGCCATTAGCCATTGGCGTACAAACTCTTTACTGAGTTGTTTTTGTGGTTCGCCATTTTTTTGGCGGTCTTCGTAACCTTCTAAATAGAAGTAGCGCGATGAATCAGGCGTGTGTATTTCATCAATCAACATCACTTTACCTTCCGATATACCAAATTCGTATTTGGTATCAACCAATATCAAACCTCTTTCATTAGCCATTTTTTGGCCCCTTGCAAAAATGGCGCGGGTGTATTGTTCCATTTGCGTGTAAATGGCTTCTGGAACCAAGCCACGTTTTAAAATGTCTTCGCGGCTTATGTCCTCATCGTGGCCTTCAACTGCCTTGGTAGATGGGGTGATTATAGGTGTAGGAAAAGCATCGTTCTCTTTTAATCCTTCAGGTAAGGTAACACCGCACAAAACCCTTTTACCTGCTTTATATTCCCTAGCAGAATGGCCCGCCATATAACCGCGGATAACCATTTCAATCCTTACCGGTTCGCACCTGGTGCCAATGGCTACGTTTGGATGGGGCGTTGCCAATAACCAATTGGGCACAATATCCTGTGTTGCTTTTAAAAAGTGCGCTGCAATCTGATTGAGCACAGCTCCTTTCTGAGGTATGGGTTTGGGCAATATATGGTCGAACGCCGAAATGCGGTCCGTGGCAATTACCACCAGTTTATTGCCAATAGTATATACGTCCCTTACTTTGCCGTGGTAAACATGTGTTTGCCCGGTAAAATTGAAATTAGTTTCTCTGATTGTTTGCTCCATCTCCTTCTTTACTTGCATTCAGTTTTTCGTAAGCTTTAATAATTTCTTTCACTAAGCGGTGACGCACCACGTCATTTTCATTCAGCTTGATGGTTGCAATACCTTCAATGGGCGATAATATCCTTAGCCCTGTAAACAAGCCTGAATTTACCTTGGGTGGAAGGTCAATTTGGGTAGGGTCGCCGGTGATAATACATTTTGAATTGGCGCCAATACGGGTCAGGAACATCTTTAGCTGCATGTCGGTACAGTTCTGCGCCTCATCCAGCAAAATAAACGAATAATCGAGGGTTCTGCCGCGCATAAATGCCAGCGGGGCCACTTCAATAATCCGGTTTTCCATGTAATACTTCAGCTTATCTGCTGGTATCATGTCGTCCAGCGCGTCATATAACGGGCGAAGATAAGGGTCTATCTTCTCTTTTAAATCTCCCGGCAAAAAGCCAAGGTTTTCTCCGGCTTCCACTGCAGGGCGGGTTAATATTATTTTCCTTACTGCCTTTTCTTTCAGGGCGCGTACCGCAAGGGCTACTGCGGTATATGTTTTACCGGTACCGGCTGGGCCGATTGCAAAAAGAATATCATTCTTCTCGCTTTCTTTCACCATCAGCAACTGGTTTTCAGTCCGGGCTTTTATTACCATGCCATTATTGCCATGCACAATAATATTGTTGGTGTCCTTATCCTTTTTGCGTTCAGTCTTATCCTCGCTGTTTACAAGGATACTTTCAATATTATCCTCACTTAGTTTGCCAAAACGCTCAATATGATCAAGCATCCGCTCTACTTTGTGCTTAAAAACGGCAATATCACCTTCGCTGCCTTCGGCTTTGATAGTGTTGCCGCGCGAAACCATGCGCAGGGTTGGAAAGCTTTTTTTGATAAAATTGAATCTTGTATTGTTGACGCCGAAGAAATCTATAGGGTCAACACCTTCTATATTTAGGGTAAGTTCTGTCAAATCGTTTAGATTTTGTTTTAACAAACTTAATTGTTTTTAAAGCGCTTGTACTGTATAGCAAAATATATCTATCCACATATTTTTCCACTAACCATTGTTTTTTCATAGCTTCAATTCTTAGACATTTGTGAAATACAGCCTCACCCTGCCCTCTCCAAAGGAGAGGGTTCTGGTTTTCTCTTTCGCCGAAAGAAAAAACCAGAAGATAAGAGGGCTAAGTTCAAAGTCCTTCTCCTTTGGAGAAGGATTTAGGATGAGGCT
>PMXD01000235.1 GCA_003165895.1 Bacteroidota bacterium
GTTATGGGTTACTTAGTATGGCATTGATGGCTTCAGGCATGATGCCACCAAACATATCGCAACAGCATTCTGGCGTTCGCTTACACTCAATTTAAAAAAGATTGAAGGCACAAAACCATTTTACCAGATTGGTGAAACCTACGGTAGCAAAGAGCTGATTGCATCTTACATCGGCAGCGGTTTATTAGATGGCCAGTTCGATTTCAATTTATATTTTGATGCACGCAATGCATTTGCAAAAGACAGCGAAGGCTTTCAAAAAATGGCGGGCACTCTAATGCAAAGCATAAACTTCTACGGCTCGCACCATTTAATGGGTAACATTACCGGTAATCATGACCAGCCCCGGGTTGCTTCGCTCGCCGGTGGGGGATTATCGTTTAATGAAGATGCCCGTAAAGCAGGATGGGACAGAAACATAACTGTGGGCAGCGACATCGCCTATAACAAAATGGCATGCCTGATTGCATTTACCGCAACTATACCTGGGGTACCTGTCCTCTATTACGGCGATGAAATAGCCATGCCCGGCGCCGGTGACCCCGATAACCGCCGAATGATGCGCTTTGGAAATTTAAGCCCCAAAGAACTGGAACTGAAAAAGAAAGTAGCCAAACTGTTTGGGTTAAGGGCACAACACCTTTCGCTTACTTATGGCGACTTTAATTTGTTAGAAGCCAGCGAAACTACATTAGCATACCAGCGCAGCTATTTTGATGAAACTACAATTGTTGTATTTAATAATGCATCGCAAAGCAAAACGATAACAGTTAATCTTGCATCCGTGCCAACCGGTGTATTACAATCTCAATTCGGCAGTACTTTTACTTATAACAAAGGGACAACTTTATCCGTTGAGCTACCAGCCAAATCTTTTGAGGTTTTTGTTGCATCAGGTAAATAACTAATTTCAAAAAAGGGGTTACACTTTTTTGAGACATTTTCCGCATATAAACCTCATAATCAACAAACTAAATGGTTACACATTTCAGAATTACAGAAAAAGTGTAACCCAAAATATATGTATTAATTTAACAATCAATTAGTTACAAAAATGCCCTTTGCTAAAACCTCCATTTTATCAAAAAGTGTAACCCCTGCCCGTATATCAAATTAATTTTAATCGTAACTCATTTCGGCACCGGTTCTCGTTTGCAACTAAGATCATGTGCATTCGCATTTATAATGCCTGCATTTTTTTTATTTGTTGTATCTAAACACATACCCACACTATACGCAAAGGTCAGTCAACTGTTAAAAATAATAGTATAATTTTTTGTTATAAAACAACGGTTTTCCGTGATAATTTTTTATTAATACAGTTATTGCCAATACATTAAACATTACATCATTTTCATGAGCCTTTATTGGCATTAAAATTGTATACAAAAAATACTTTTCGTTTTATTTTTTTATTAATAAATAACCATTGTATGTTTGAAACACAATCAGATAGTTTTTTTGTATTACATACCTAATCGTCAGCAAAACCTTCATCGTTCTTTTTTGCTTAAAGCAATCCCTGGCAAGTCCTAACCACCTTTGTCCCGGTTGCTGTTTTTACTACCCGTTGTAATTATTACATACTAATTAAAAAAAACGCTATGAAGAAATTCCTATCCTTCGGCCTGCTACTGCTTTGCCTTTATGCAGCCAATGCACAAACTATACCATTTCAAGGCGTAGCCCGCGATTCTAACGGCATCCTTATTCCTAACCATGTCATCTCCATCCGCCTCAGTATACTTGATGTTACATCAACCGGTACCGTTGTCTACAAAGAAACAGACTCGGTTACTACAAATAACCTGGGCCTGTTTACTTTAAGCATCGGCAGTGGAACAGTAGTATCCGGCTCGTTTAGCGGTATTACCTGGGGCAGTGCGCCCAAGTTTGTTAAACTGGAGGTTGACCCCACCGGTGGTACCAGCTACATAAATATGGGCACATCACAATTGCAAAGTGTGCCCTATGCACTGTATTCGCTCAATAGCGGCGGATTATCCATACCATCTAACCAAATTCCGTATGGCACCGGCACCGGGACAACCGGAGATGCCCTTTTTTCCAGGAACCCCGCCAACTATGCCACCCAAATATCCCGAACCGTTGCCGGTGGGATTAATGAGGGCTTTACACTGGGTTCAGCAATATCGGGCTACGTACCTGATGGGCCATTTTTTACCCGGATTGATACACCTGAAAGCCATTACGATTATATGGGCATTGGCAATGTTTCTGCCCTAACCGGCGGTGCTCCTAACGGCATAGTAATGATATGCGTGCACAGCCTTACCGGTGGTGGCCCCCTGGCATCAGTAGCAATAATTGACAGCGATCCGGTCAATACTACTGTTGGAATATCCTCGCAAAACAATACCGTAACTAAACTTCAGGGCAAGTGCAACGTTTAGTCCTACTGCAATTACATTAGGTGTTACCTATAGCAGTTCAGGGGCAACGATTACGCTTGATACTGCTACGCTCCATATTAAAATTGGCTCTACTACTTACAATTGGCCAACAACGGGCACGCTGGTGTCGGGTGGCATGCTTACGAGCGATCCCTCTGGAAATTTGAGCTGGAAAAATTATGTGGTCGGCAAATTAGTATTTACGCCTACCACCGGCAGTACCATAAATGTTTATTCCGGCAATAACATTATTAATCCCGCATCAGGCCTTGCAGCCCTTACCATCGTGTTGCCGTTGTTGCCAACAGATAACGAAACCGTGAGCTTTACCTTTACCAATATCATTACCAGCATTTCATATAGCGGCGGCACCATTGCGGGCGCAGGCGGTTTGGGTTCGGTAAGCTCAGTTGCCAATGGCAATGTAAAATACTCGCTTACCTACGATGCAGCAACCAGCAGTTGGTATTAGCCCCAAAGGTGTCTGGCACTTATGCCCGCCAGGATGACCAGTCGGACAGGCATAGCATTCTTGCGCAGCTAAATTGTGACACCTTGTATTGAAGTCGAAAATCGCATATCGCATAGTCGCATATCTAATAAAAACGCATTGATATGAAAAACAAAATCCTCCATATATACCTCCTGCTTATTTTAAGCACACTGGCAGGCATTGCCCAAACCATTAGCCCAACCGTGAAACCCAGCCAGGGCGGCAGTTTTACCAATGGTAACCTGCAAATGCAGTTTACTATTGGCGAGCCGCTGAACCAGACTTTTACTGCCGGTGGATATGAGGTTAGTTTGGGCTTTCAACAACCCCAGCCCAATATTGCAATTGCCGCTTTGGCTACCGGCCCTTATTGCGCAGGCACTCAAATAAGCATACCCTTTACCACTAAAGATATGCTGGGTGCAAGCACCTATACTGCCCAGCTATCTGACTCCTCCGGCAGCTTTGCAAGCCCGGTAAGTATTGGGGTTGATACAACTTTAGGTTATGATACTATTACGGCTACCATACCTGCAACTGTTACGGGTGGTATGCATTATAGGGTTAGGGTGGTGGCTTCGGTGCCGGTGTTTGTAGGTGGGGTGTCAGCGTATTTTCAGGTAATCCATTTAACTGCCACTATCAGTAATTCCGGGGTTTATTGTTCAAACGACTCTATCAATTTAAACGCTTCACCTAACGGCATGGCATCTTATGGCTGGAGTGGTCCTGATTCATTCAGTTCCACAGCACAAAATCCAAAATTTCCCGCAAGTGGCAACGCAGGTACATACACAGTTACTGTAACAAATTCTGTTGGGTGTAGTGCCACCTCCAGCACCGTAGTGATTGTAAATCAGGCGCCATGGCAATTAACGCCATCATTCAATTTATCAGGCAACTGCGTAGGAGATTCGGCTTTTATTTTTGTTCCAAACTCGCAGCAAAACATAAAATATCAGCTTACCCTTAATAGTGGGGTTATTGATTCTTTGTACGGCAATACTTATGTAATTAATTTTAAGCATTTGGCAATTGATTCCAATACAGTTTACAATGTTATTGCCTATGATACATCGGATGGATGTAACCTTTTATTGCAGCCTTCGGTAAATATCAGTATTCCAACAGGTCCGCCTACGCCGGTCTTTTACCAGGGCGATACCGTTATTAAGCCAGATAGTGCTTCCTGCTACGCTGCCTATTCAAGTGGCAGTTTTTTAATAAGGTATAGCATTGATAGTGGAGGGGCATCAATTGATTCAATGAGCGGCTGCATAAGTGGTGTTACCGGCAATTATATAATCCGTGCAACTGCAGTAACTGCATCGTATTGTGCAAGCTCTTATGCAAGATTATATGTGCGGGTTACCACTAGCGGAGACACTACCCACTATACTAAATTACAATCTGCCAGGTCTTCTTCCCCCATGAACCCGCCCGTACGCCAATGGGAGTTTACAGGGGGTGGAGCTGGAATTGGTGGCAATTGGTTAGAAGGATTGGTGCAGACAAGTGATGGCGGGTATGTTGGCGTTGGGTATTGCGGAACAGAGCAGGCCGACCTTTACTATCCTGACATTCTCAAATTAAGCCCTGACGGGATACCGCAATGGCATACTATAATACAAACACCTTTGAGCGGCGGTTCTGTAAATAATTCTGCTTTTAACCAGATAATTAAAATACAGCATCCGGTGAATATCGGCTCTGTACCCGTAGCTTATATAGCTTCATGTCAGTTTACTAATAGTTCAGACCCCTATGGAACAAAACAACAGGAAATTTTTATTGCGGCTTTTGATATTAATGGAAATGAATTGGAAGACGGTTGGTTGTATAATTCGCTGCTTGGGGGCGCATTTTACAGCGGCCCAAACGCGTATGGCAGAACGTATTTGGGGGGGATAAAAGAAACACCCTCAGGTAATCTTGTTATTTCGGGGTATTCAAATACGTGGGCCCTGACCGCCAGCGGAGGCACAAATAAAAATACTGATTTATTTGTATGCGAAATACAACAGGATTTTTCACATTCGGCTGGCGGAGTAAATTTTGTTTGGGGTTCTGTTGAATCCATTCTCGGATCCTCCACAGTGTCAACCACCGGGTTATTCCGAGCCGAAAGCGGCAATCCGGCATTAAACTGGAGAGGCAATGACATGGTGGTTCAACCCACCGGCACCAATTATAATTATAACCTCTTTGTTGTTGGCAACGATGACCAAACAACTAGCTCTGACGACACTAGGGTAAATGAAAGCGGCGCTACAGTTACGGTTAGTGGTAATAAATCAAATGTTTCGTTATTCCAATTTAATGTAACCGAAGCTGATTATCCCTCTGCTACAGTTACGACACCGCTCACAACAAACGGTTTCCCTGTTAACTGGCCAATTGATTATGATCTTACCGGTTTACAAACAACAACTTCTACTGGTTTTGGAAAGACTTACGCTCCTTCAATTACGGAAATGACTAATCCCCCGTATAAAGCGGGTGCCACGCCTGGAAATCCCACAGCCACAATNNATACCCATACCATCGTCTGGCTCAACTGCTGTCGATTTTTTTGGCAATTTGCACCAAGACAGGGGTTACACATTAGCATTTGATCCAAATAACGCAGGCCAGTTAATTATTTTAGCGCAGGTTAATTACTTCCAGTCAACTCCTAATGGGGCTAGCTCCATTAAAAGTGAGGCTTTCCCCTTTAATTTGTACGCAGGGACAACCACAACCAATGCAAATGGTGGCCTTAACGAGTTACCACAGGGTGCTATGGGTACAACTGAAGCAGCTTTTTGTGACCCCGGTATTGGTTATTATACTGATGAAAATATAGTGCTGTTTAAAGTAAATACCAGCAGCGGCGCCGTAACTGCGCCTGCAACCGAAGTGATGCATTGCAGCGGGTTTGATTACTTCCCCCGTTTGGCAGTTGATAATAGTGGGTATATATATGTTACCGGTTCCACCGGTGATGATCATAATATCAGCGGGGTATATGGCACCGGCCCCGGAACAGTTGATAACCTGGTTGGAAGTAACAGCCGGTGGCTGGCAAATGTAGTTACCGCCATGCATGTAGAAAAAATGAACAACGATTTTAGCCCTTATTGGGAGTTTACCCAGGTAGGGCATCACCCGCCCGTAAATAACCAGGAACCCCAAACCGCTCTTAACCCTAATGGTACAGCTGGGCCTAATGGCTGGGAACAGGCCACCGAAAACCCTTTTGAATGCTGCTTTGCGTTGTGCCTTAATAATGAGGGTGGCTTTTTAATTGGCGGCAATAATTTTAGCAGGTACCAGGATTTTGTAATACATAAATTTTATGAAGATTGCGAACCTAACAGCTATTACAATAATGCTCCTGTGTTTTCAAGTAATACAACCCACACTATAAACCTGGCTGGTACCGATCCTTACAAGGGCACTATGATAATACCCAGCGGTACAACCGTCAATATAAGCAGTGGCACCATGCAATTTGCAAACTCAAGGCATACAATTGATTTTGCCAATTTTAATCAACCTATTTCAAATCCTTCTAAAATTATTATTCAACCCGGCGGTACGTTGAACCTTACTGATGTAATACTGGAAGGCATGAACAATTGCCTGGGGCAAAACCTGCAATGGGAAGGAATCGAGTTAAAGGCGACCCTACCAGCCCCCAAAGCAGTACGGCGCAAGGTACGCTTACTATGAATAACTCTGTGATACGCGATGCCGTTATAGGTGTGGATGTTGACAAGCAATATTATGGTGGGCAGGCAAACGGGGGCTCAACATGGAGCAATTCAACAGGCAGTTATCCTTGCTATGCATCGGGAAACTTAACCAGCACCGTGGTTGGTGTTGCAGATCCCGAATTTGACTGGATAAATTACCGCCAAACCAATTTGAGTGCAAACGGAAGCGGTGGCCTGCTGCAGGCTACAGGTGCTTATACGGAAACTTATACCGGGGCCCCCACAGGTTATACCTTTTTAAACTGCCCTATTGGAGCAAAGTTTTACGAATATAATGGCAATACCGATGCATCCTATTTTTCGGGCTGCACCTTTGATGTAAATGGCTATATGGCCGAACCAATTAATGGACAGGCAGGGTTAACCTACCATATTTTTTCAAGTATAAGAAACTTATCAAATGAGTTTCTGCAGGGTTGCACCTTAAGCAATTCCTACTATGCCAACTTCGACCCGGGCTCCCGTGGCTTTGGCGTATACGACTATAGAACAAATTATAGTATTGGTTCAGCATCGGCAACAGATATTAATACTTTTCAGGGACTAACTACCGGTATCGAGCACGATGAAGTTTTAACCGGGGGCCAGTTAACGTGCCAGAATGCGGTTTTTACTAATAACCAGATAGGCGTTGCCATGAGCGGTACTAATAACGATTATATTAATAATTGTACATTCAATATACCTTCATATAATTCGTTATTTCCGAATTACAGTTTGGGTTTATCAACCGATTATGCCAACCTTTTCATCGTCTGCGGCAATCAGTTTGCACTAAACGGTACACCCGGCGAAGATTTTGCGAGGGTAGGTACCCTGATTGAAGGTGCAAGCACAACCGAAAATGTTTTAGATAATAATCAATACAGCGACTTAATAACAGGCACACAGTTTACATATAACAATCCGGTTATTTATTACAGGCAGAATATATTTAACGGCAATATATTTTCTGTAAACCTGAATGCCGATGACCTGGGCAATACTTATACCACGCTTAATCAAAATGGTACAAAAGGTGTAGGCACCCAAAATCCTGATGTTAATTTGGCTGACAATAACTTTGGCTCTACGGGTACTACATCTTCCAATAATTTGGTTTCACTGCTTTTTGGCGCAAGTTATGACCCTTCAACCAGCAGTGCCTATCAATATAATACCAGAAGTAGTAGCGAGGTTACAGATGCCGGATGCGCATATTATTCCGGCGGCCCCTATGCTATTGGCTCTTCTGATGGCCGTTTAACCTTAAACCCTTTTAATAGTGGGAATAATCCATATACAGGAACCTTACCCGTTGCTGCTGATTGTGGCGGCACAACTGCTACGTGCTCTGAGTGTAAAATGCTTGACACAACCCCAAATACTTCGCGTCAGCGTTCAGTTAGCATGCACGACCGCGCAGTTGCCTTGCGTAGTATAATGACAGATACCAATGTTACAAATGGTAACAATTTAATGATAAACCGGATTAGTAACATGGTCACTTATCTACAAAACTTTAACGATTGGGATGCTCAACAATTGCTGGTGCCTGCGTATTATCAACTCGGTTTGTTTGGTGAAATGAATAATGCTCTTAACGCAATAAACGCCCAAAATCAGGACCAGCAGGATTTTAAATCCATTTACACTTTATTAGGTAACGCCGCCACCCAAGGGCGCAGTTTAAACCAGCTAAACGACAGCGAATGGGGTACTTTGCGCAGCTTTGCCAAAGCCGTGCGCCCGGCAGCGGGGGCGGTAGCTAAAAACCTGCTTTTGCATTATAAAAACGAATACTATCCTACTGTGCCGCCGTTTGTAAAAATAAAAATGATAAAACAGGACACCAATATTACTACACTGCAGTCTGCAATAAACACTTTTGAACTATACCCCAATCCCAACAATGGCAATGCGGTTATTCAATACGCTTTTGCCGATGTCAATACACCGGGTGTGCTTGTTATAAGCGATATAATAGGCAATACAGTTGCCCGGTATGATTTAAACGCAGGTGCAGGCGAAATTCAGTTACAAAAAACCGGATTGGTAAGTGGAGTTTATGTTTGTACCCTGATGCAAGGCAGTAACCAGATAGGCTTGCAAAAATTTGTGAAGTTTTGATTAAATTACAACACCAATCAAATACAAATTGAAATGGTGTTTAAAGCTCTTTTCCGATATTGGCTGATGGTTACTATGCTGGTGCAAACCGGCATGATAACTGGTCAGTTTGCTTATGTTGATACTACATATGACATGCACCGGTTTCACTTTGAAACATCCTACAGTTCATTAAAGCTTTCCGATGATAAATTTATTATAATAAGTTATGCATATGATATGGCTTATAAAACAACCCTTTTTTGCATTAATGCTTCAGGTGACACACTTTGGGAAAGACAGTATATTGACGATTCCCTTTCAGGGTACACATTAGGTGCAAATGCATGCTTTGATAAAGACAAGAATATTATAATAGGGGGTCAGTATTACAATAATACTGCACAGGCTGAGGAAAGCGTAATGGCAAAAACAGATAGCAATGGTAATGTTAAATGGATAAAAGTTTTTAGTGTTCCTTCCATCGGCTCTTATCCAGGTGTTTTGGCTTATGGAACCATAGCTACAAATACAAACGAATATATGTTAATCTGTACTGCCAGCATTGGCAATTACAATGATGTGTTTTTGATGATCCGTACAGATACTGATGGGAATGAATTGGGTCGTTGGCAATATTATTCTCCATATCAAGACTGGCCATTAGGTGGAGGGATACAAACAAGCGATTCTGGTTTCTTATTTGTTGGTTGCACTACTCGTGATGATACGGTGCATAATGAATATAATACTTTATCTATTTATGTTGTCAAGGTAGATGAAAATGGAATGATGGAATGGGATACTTCTTATGCTCAAATTCGTGATGCATTGGGTTACTTGCAAAACAATGCATCGGCCCTAGGAGCTTTAGAAGTAGTTGACGGGTACCTTATATGGGGTTACACTCCGTATAAGGATAATGATTCACTCTGTAATATTGGCCAAGGCCCATGTGCCTGGGATAAAGCCTGGGTGGCCAAAATAAACAAAAGCAACGGCGCAATAATATGGCAGAAATTTTATGGCTCCGATACTTTAGATTATGCATCATTTACCTCCATTACACCAACCCCTGATGGAAATTATGTGCTTTGCGGTAACCTTCAGTGGAATAACTCCGATAACAATGCCGCTTGCGTTTATAAAATAGACCCTAACGGTGATTCATTATGGTCGGTGCAATTTAATTATTTAGATAGTACAGAAATTGGTGTTAACCCTTATGTTATCAATACAATCGGCACATCGGGGTTTATGGTAACAGGGTTTGTAACCCTGGATAATAATGCCGATGCATTTCCCTGGGTAGTTACTATAGATAGTAATGGTTATTTACCTCCTTCTTTACCAGATACAATTACCACGGCCATTCAACCTTTAACAGGCGAAAAACCCTTTATGCATCTTTACCCTAACCCCAATGATGGCAATGCAGTGGTTCAATATTCTTTAGCTGATAATAGTATTCCCGGTACCCTGATAATAAGCGACTTATTGGGCAGTACCATTGCCACATACCAGGTAGAAAGCAGTGCTGGTGAAATTCAAATTCAGCAAAATGCACTTACCAGCGGGGTCTATCTTTGCACCTTAATGCAAGGCGATAAGCAGATAGGGGTGCAGAAATTTGTGAAGTTTTGATTAAANNAAATTACATAAATTAGCCTTGCCGTCCGACGAAACTAATATTTAAAATAAAATTTATGATTTTGAAAAATACACTGCCGAAAATTATATTGTCAATTTTGCTTGGTGTTGTTTTTACACTTAGTTATGGCCAAACAGGTACCATTAACGGCACCATTCTGGACGATAAAAAAGAGCCTGTTATGGGCGCTACCGTTAAAATAAAAGGAACCGGCCTGGGTGCCGCAACTGATATGGACGGAAAATTTGCCATACTTAATGTGCCCACCGGAAAACAGGTATTGCAGTTATCTTATATAGGTTATGTATCTGGTGAACAGACTTTAGATGTAACTGAAGGTATAACTACCGCACCTGCATATACATTAAAAGAGGACAATAAGGTTTTAGACGAGGTAGTTGTGGTTGGTTATGGAACCCAGATTAAAAAAGATGTATCAAGCTCACTATCCGAAGTAAAATCAGATGCGTTGGCAGATAAGCCTGTTTATGATTTCACTTCCTCATTACAAGGACAGGCTGCCGGTGTTGAGGTAACTACCGATAACGGCCTTGCCGGTGCAACAACTACCGTGCGTATACGTGGTACAAAATCATTAAGCAACAGTGCCGAGCCGCTGTATATTATTGATGGTGTGCCTATTGTTTCTTACGATATCAGTAATGCCGATGCAACATCAGGTTATAATATTTCACCCATGAGCAGCATTGACCCGGCTGACATTGAAAGTGTGGTAATTTTGAAAGATGCTTCTGCTACCGCTATTTACGGTTCGCGGGGGGCAAATGGTGTTATTGTGGTTACCACCAAGCACGGTAAAGCGGGTAAACCCAAAGTAGACGTTTCATTTACCACCGGTTTAAGCCAGGCGGCGCATGTAATTTCCTTATTAGATGGGCCTCAGTACGAAAAATTATATAACGAGGCCTATGCCAATGATAACGGCGGCGCACTTCCAACAAGCTATCCTAGCGGAATTACCCCGGCTACTGCGGCGAATACTAACTGGCTAAAGCTTTTGTTACGCACCGGGCACTTTGAGGATGGCAATGTTTCTATCAGCGGGGGCGATGCCAAAACCACCTATTACATAGGCATGAATTACAGAAATGACGAATCGTTTATGGTGGGTAATGCATTTGAGCGTGCCAATTTCAGGGCTAATATTGACAACCAGGTAAATAAATATTTTGCGGTTGGTTTTAACTCCACGCTGTCTTATACTAAAAACGATTATGTGCCTACCTCTTTTGTGGGTGGCTTAGGTGCGGCAGAATCTACCATGTTGCCTATCTTTCCCGTATATAATAAGGACGGCTCCTACTTTTTACCCGGGTCAAATCCTGTGGCGCAGGTTAACCTGGATAAATCTGAAAATAACACCTACAGAACAGTTTCTGATGCTTATATGACGGTAACCCCGGCAACAGGCCTTAGTTTCCGCAATGATTTTGGTATTGATATGATTAACCAGTTAGAAAACTTCTATACCTCGCCCACTGTTTTACAGGGCGACTCAGCCATTGCAACAGACCGCAGGGACTTTTATATGACCTGGAACCTGAATTCAACATTGGATTATAAGAAGGATATTAATGCCAATAATGCTATTGATGTGCTGGTTGGTTTTAACCCTACGGAGACAACTGAAAAATATAGTTATATCTCCCAAACTGATTTTCCAACAACCACTTTTACTCAGCCGCAAGGAGGGATTACAACTGCCGGCTTAGCAGGCACCGGGCGCCAATATTCTTTTCTCAGTTATCTGGCGCGTATTAACTATACCTTATTTAAACGGTTCCTGTTCCAGGCTAGTTTCAGGGCCGATGGTTCTTCCCGGTTTGCACCTGGCAACCAATACGGATATTTCCCGGCGGGTTCTATTGGCTATGTTATGAGTGATGAAAAGTTTTTTAACAGGAAGCAAAACAAAATGACCTTCTTTAAAATACGGGCAAGCGTTGGTGAAACCGGCAATGCAAATATGACTACCGATTTTGCTTATTTAAGCACTTACGGTACATCGGTTTATGCGGGTTATACCGGTATTTCGCCAAACAACCTCCCTGTTCCGGATTTAAGGTGGGAATCAACGTTAAAGAGCGACTTAGGCTTTGATTTTGGGTTTCTTCAGGGTCGTGTTTCGGGAACCCTGGATTTTTACCTGGAGAACACCACTAACATGATTATATCGCTATATCCTCTTACTCCAAGCAGTGGTTTTACCAGCGATACGCGCAATGTGGGCTCGCTTTATAACCGGGGGGTTGAGTTGCAGATAAACAGTAATAATCTTGGCCCAAAAAGCAAATTGGTATGGAAAACCACACTAAATCTTTCAAACAATAAAAACGAAGTAACCAATTTAGGCGGTGTTGCTGAAGTGGGCGGCACCAATTTTGGTAATAACTACGCCATCGTAGGCCAGCCTGTTGGAGTTTGGGATTTGGCCAAATATGCCGGCATAAACTCTGAAACCGGCCAGATAATGATATATGACTTAACTGGCAAGGCGGTTCCGGCTACCGCAGCTAATACAGTTGCCGATGCAGTTCCTGTTGGCCGGCCTTATCCATATTTGCTTGGTGGGTTAAACAATACATTTACCTTTCATGGTTTCGAACTTTCTGTTTTGTTAACCTTCTCAGTTGGCAACCAGATATATGATGATGACGGCAAACGCCAAACCGGTGATATGGCCTACGGATGGAACCAGCTAACCGATGCATTAAATGCGTGGACAACTCCCGGCCAGAATACCAATATCCCTAAACTCTCTTTAAATCAGAACTACGATCTTAATACTACGAGGTACTTATATAATGCTTCATATTTAAGACTGCGCACCTTAACTTTTGGATACAATTTCCCCAGCTATATAACAACCAAAATGAAAATGCGCAGTTTCCGGGTTTTTGTTTCGGGGCAAAACCTGGCGGTGGCCACACAATATAAAGGATGGGACCCTGAAACCAACCGCGATAACTCAGGCGCCATTACGCAAGGGGTATCCTATTTAAATACGCCTCAGGCACGTACTTATACTTTCGGATTTAACATCGGGTTCTAAAAAATATAAATATTCATATTATGAATAAGAAATTATTAAGTATTCCCCTGGTTCTGGCACTTATAGCAGTTTCCTCGTGCAAAAAGTTTCTGGAAATTTCACCGCAACAGACTTTTACCAGCGAAATTGCCACTGCATCGTTAAGCGGGCTTACTAAAACAGTTACCGGTGCGTTTAGCACGCTAACAAGCGCCAATCTGTATGGAGGGGGCATTATTGCCAACAGTGAACTGATGGCGGATTTTGTAACTGCAGACCCCATTGCCGATTATAGCTTAAACCAGTTTCGTACCCGGCAACTGGACCCCTATAACAGCCAGAGCGGAGGCATGTGGGATGATGCTTACAAAGCTATTTATATAGTGAACGTGGTTTTGCAGAGTCTGCCCAATTTTCAGGCCCAGAACCCTGGTCAGTGTCAGTTGTTGAAAGGCGAGTGTTTATTAATAAGGGGCGCCATGCATTTTGAATTACTCCGTATGTTTGCACAGCCATCGGGTTATACTACGGGCGATAGTCACCTGGGTGTACCACTTCAATTACTCCCAGGCGCTGTTAATACAGGACAAAGTGTGCCCCGTTCTACAGTTGCACAATGTTATGCCCAAATTGAATCTGACCTTTTTGTAGCAGCCCAACTTCTGCCAGCCACCAGTGGCCCAAGCGGTCAGACCTTTGCCACGCAAGGTGCAGCCCAGGGTTTTTTGACACGGGTTTATTTTACCCAACATAATTATCAGCAGGCCTTAATGGAGGCTGACAGCGTTATTGGTTTAGCGGGATATGGTTTTGGTTTATATCAGCTTAATGCCACGGTTGGAGCAATTGACAGCGTATCTTCGGTAGCCAGTTCTTCGCCTGAAACAATATTTCAGGTTATAAGCACTCCTACAACCTATTACGCCAATAATGTTCTGATAAATCGTTTCAGGGTGCTGGCATTAACAGCTGCACAGTGCTATATGTCGCAAGCTTTTACACCTTATTTTCAGTCAGATTCTGCCGCAGGTGGTTACCGTACGGCAGGATATGCCCCCCTTTATCCTGAATTATATACTTTAAGTTCGGTTGACGGGCCTAATTATTACTACTGCAACAAGTACAATCAAATTGGTATGAATATGACTGTCATCAGGCTGGCAGAGATTCTTTTAACCAGGGCAGAGTGCAATATTCAACTTGGAAATAGCACCAGTTCTGTTCTTAGCGACCTTAATTTAATCAGAACGCGCGCCGGGCTTTTGCCTGATAATACTACTAACAATCCTACCGCATTGCTGAATGAGGTTAGGGCCCAGCGCGATTTGGAACTGGCCGTTGAAGGGGACCGCTTTTTTGAAATTAAAAGACGTCAAATCAGTTTTGCTTCCCCTGAAAGCGGGCAGGTTTTTCAATGGAATTCGCCGCAGTTAGTTTACCCTATTCCATTGCAGGAAGTGCAGGAAAATAAAAACATGGTTCAAAATCCGGGGTACTAAGAAGCTATATCGGATTGTTGCATACCTAAAGAGTTCTCTTGGTTTGCATGGCGCTCGACCCCTTCCGTCACCTAAAGATTGTTACTCGTACAACAAATTGATTACTAAATAATTGCGAGTTCTTATGATTACACCAGGGACTAAATAGAGACATTTGGGGTCAGAAATTCTTCATTGGCAAACATAGAGAATTTTGAAAACAATATGGAAAAGCCGGTCTCAGAGATCAAGTAAAGCCGTGGCCAATTGCGCATCAGTTTTGTAAAGCTCACAAGACTATTGAGCAATGCTTAACATATTGAATCGAAAGGTGTTGACCCCATATATGCGGAGATCAAAAAATTCCGGCCCTCGTTGATTTGGAGTTCCGGCCTGAAGTGGTCAAAGCCTCCGGCGCTTCCAGTGAGCTTGCTTTCCGAGCGACCATTTAAGCACCTCCTGAGAGGTATTATCACTATATTTTGCAAAAGCAGGTTCAGGTAAATCAACAATCCCGGAAAAGTGCAAATGGTTTTGCGGGGTCTGCACCACAAAGCTGATGTATGTTTTATTTTTCATGACTAAAGATTTTGCAGGTAATACTTTTTACGAATCCAGAAAGCAACATTGACTAAAGAAATTAAAGCGGGCACCTCTACCAAAGGGCCAATTACAACTACAAATGCCTGACCGCTGTTAATCGCGAAAACGCCAATGGGTGTACGACAAATTTCCTCTTNNAGGGAAATTTGTCGTACACCCACGCCAATGGCAACGGCAATGGCTAATTCAAAATTGTTACCGGCTGCTGTGAATGCGATGGAGGCACTTTTGGAATAGTCGGCACCCATTCTTTTTCCAGCAAAAAAACTGACCAAAAACATAATAGCAAAATAGATAACCAAAGGAATGGCAATACGAACTACATCCAATGGAATTTGAACAATCAGCTTACCTTTTAAACTGAACATGACTATGATGGTGAACAGTAATGCAATGAGGGTGATAGGGGAAATAAGCGGTATGAATTTATTTTGGAACCAGTCTAGGCCTTTTAACCTGATAAGGGAGTAGCGGCTGATTAAAATTGAACCCATTGAAACTTCACAGGTTAGCAATAAAACATTATACTTATATTATCTATGACAAAAAACAGCCGTTTTCGGACAGACACTATTTATATTGATCTAAAGCATCTCCTTCATGAATATCAATCCAAGCGAGGCAAGGCCCCGCCCACCCAAAATTTATCCCTGTNNCCCCCTGCTTTCCGATTTACGGCGTTAAATTCAATTATCCCCAGCATGCTAATGCCCTTTGCTGCCTATTTCTATTTTTGTCGGACAATACAGATTACAATTCATTACTTTAGGTATAGTCTTATTATCTTGAGAATTTTATAAACCCATGGTCAATTGGCCCCGGCTTTATATGATTTTTGAGACCGGCTTTTCCAGAATGCGACAGAACCCCAATGTTTATGGATAGCAATTTACAAGCAACCGAAAAGCCCTTTAACATAATTTTAGCGGAATTTTCGCTCTTATTTAGCTAATAATATGTTACCCTTGCATTCGTTAATTTGGTGATTGCAATTTATCATCCGTTAGAATGACTAAGAAAAAGATTCTTTTCATCATTGGTTCACCCAACCAAACCAGCCAGATGCATCAGATATCCTCGTTTTTAAACGATGACTATGACTGCTGGTTCAGTCAGTTTTATCCTGACTACTGGTTTGAGCGCCTGGTTTTAGATCATGGTTTTATGGAGCGCACCATCATGTCAGGCGAGTTTAAAAAGAAGGCAGACAATTACTTAGCTCAAAATGGCATGCAATCTGATTACCGGGGTGAAAGTAATAAATATGATATGACCGTTTTTTGCAACGACCTCATAGTTCCACGCCATTTACGAAAGGCCAAAACCGTTTGGATACAGGAAGGAATGACAGACAAGGTTACCCCCTGGTCGAAAACAGTGAAGATGTCGCGCATTATTCCGCGTTATTTTGCTTTGGGCACCTCGCTCAACGGCTCTTCAAATCTATGCAATATATACTGTGTGGGCTCAGAAGGATACCGTAGCTTTTTCACCAAAATGGGCAGCGACCCTGCTAAAATGATAACCACGGGCATCATCAATTTCGATAACATCAGGCAGTTTGAGAATAACGACTTTCCATATTCAGATTACGTAATGGTGGCCACTTCTGATAGCCGGGAGGCCTATGGATCGGATGACAGAATAAATTTTTTAAAAAAATGTATAAGCATAGCCGCAGGCCGAAAATTGCTTTTCAAGCTGCATCCAAATGAGGCATTTGAACGGGCTATTGCTGAAATTAAAGCTGTTGCCCCGGCAGATAGTCTCATTTTTACAGATGGCAATTCAAACCATATGGTGGCGAATTGTGCTGAACTGATAACCCAATGGTCTACCTTGGTTTATGTAGGTATTGTTTTAGGCAAAAAAGTGCATTCTTATTTCAACGTGGAAGAATTAAAACAACTTACACCAGAACAAAACGGGGGTATTTCAGCGCAGAAAATTGCGGACATATGTGACCGCTATATGGAATTTAATGGCTCGGGTCCGGATTTTGTAAGTCAATATAAAGCTCCTTTAAACGTCAAGCATTTAAATCTCCGGCTCAATTGAAAAAGATCGTAACCGTTATACAGGCCCGCACAGGCTCCTCGCGGTTGCCGGGCAAAGTAACCAAAGAGATACTTGGCCGGTCGTTGCTGATACGCATGGTTGAGCGCGTCCAGGCATCTGTTTTAAGGGGGTGTATAGTAGTAGCCACTACCCGCGAAGCTGAAGATGATGTAATTGAAAGCATTTGTAAAGACAACCGTATTTTGTGTTACCGGGGCAGCTCGTTCGATCTGCTTGACCGCCACTATCAGGCAGGCAAATGGCAGGAGGCCGATGCCATCGTTAAGATACCTTCTGATTGCCCGTTAATAGACCCGCTGGTAATAGATAAAGTGCTTCAATATTATCTCGACAATAATTATGACTATGTGAGCAACCTGCACCCCGCCACCTATCCTGATGGAAACGATGTGGAGGTAATGGATTTTAAAACGCTTGAAACCGCATGGAAAGAGGCAGATAAAGATTTTGAACGCGAGCATACTACTCCGTATTTATGGGAGCACCCTGAAAAATTCAACATTGGCAATGTTGAGTGGGGTAGTGGTTTGGATTATTCCATGAGCCACCGCTTTACTATCGATTACGCCGGGGATTTCGTTTTTATAAAAACCATTTATGAATCGCTATATCCCGCAAAGCATAATTTCGGGTTGCAGGATATTTTAGAACTACTGCGCACCCAACCCGAAATTGCCTTGATCAATGAAAAATACGCCGGTGTAAATTGGTACCGAAATCATATTAATGAACTGAAAACCGTTTCGGCTGCTCAAACAAAACAGTTATAGCCTTATGACAGCAAATAAATTAAAAGAATTAAAAGACCGCGCACTGAAAGTGCGCGAACATATCATACGCCTCTCTACAGATGGAGGTTCCTTTACCGGTGCCTCGCTTTCGTGCGCCGACCTTATCGTGTTTCTTTATTCAGGTTTTTTAAATATCAGCAAAGAAAAACTAAACGACCCCGATCGCGATTTCCTGCTGTTATCCAAAGGACACGATGTACCGGCCTTGTATGGCATGTTTGTGGAGTTGGGGTGGATGGAAAAAAGCAGATTGGATAATCACCTGAAAGCCTCAGACCATATTTACTGGCATCCTAACCGCAACATACCGGGTATCGAATTTCACTCGGGGTCGTTGGGCCATTTACCCGCCGTGTCTTTAGGCATCGCCATGGATTGCAGAATAAGGGGCGGCCAAAATCGTGTGATAGTTATTACCGGTGATGGAGAATTGGATGAAGGTTCAGTTTGGGAAACCCTGCACGTAGCCAGTGCTTATAAAATGAACAATTTTACACTGGTGGTTGACCGGAATCATTTTCAAGCCAATATGAGAACTGAAGATCTGATTCCATTGGAACCGCTTGAAGATAAATTCAAAGCCTTTGGTTGTGAGGTAAGGCGCATCAATGGCCACGACTTTGAGCAACTGGAAGAAACATTTTTCCAGCTTCCGTTCAGTAACCACAAGCCCAGTGTAATTATAGCCGACACGATGCGTGGCAAGGGCCTGCCAAGCATACAGGAAAGGGCCGACCGCTGGTTCTGCAATTTTACGAATGACGAAGTAGACAGCCTTTTAAAGGAACTACACGGTGAAAACGAAACCATACTTACCTCCGAAACTTTAATAGTCAGATAATATGAATTACCAGGAACTGATAAAACAAACCGCACTGGCCGATGATCGCTTTGTGGTAATGACCGCCGAAAACCGCGCCGTTATCCGCGACCTGCCTGCGGTACTGGGCCACCGCTTTATCGACACCGGTATTACGGAGCAAACTATGATAGGCATGGCCGCAGGGCTGGCGCTTAGAGGCCGCATACCTGTTTGTCACGCGCTGGCTACTTTTCTTATTTACAGAGCTTATGAGTTTGTACGAACCGATGTGGGGATAGCACATTTACCCGTTAAACTGAGTAGCTGGATAGCAGGCTTTTTATCAGATGGAAACGGGCCCACCCACCAGGCTATTGAAGATGTTGCCCTGATGCGTGGCATCCCCGGCATGACGGTATTTTGCCCGGCTGATGAACAGGATATGCTGGCCATGTTGCCCGAAATATGGGCTTCGCCGCACCCTGCATATGTAAGATTGAATATAAGGCCCTCAGTTATAAAACATGAACCGTTTAAAACCGGTAAAGCCGAGACAATAAGCGAAGGTAAAGATGTTACTTTACTTGTGTACGGCATGTTGTTTGAACAGGCATTTAAGGCCAAAGAAATACTGGAGGAACAAGGCTTGGAAGTGGGCCTCGTTAATCTGCGCTCTCTAAAACCGGTTGATGAAGAGACTATTTTAAAAGTAGCGGCTAATTCAAAATTACTGGTAACGATTGAAGACCACTTTTTAACCGGCGGGTTATACAGTATCATTGCCGAGATATTCCTGAAAAACAGAACTACCGCCAACGTATTACCTTTTGCACTGAATGAAAGATGGTTCAGGCCGGGTTTGTTGAGCGAAGTATTGAATTATGAAGGCTTCACCGGGCCGCAGATTGCCGCGAAAATTTCAGCAACATTAAAAGAACAAAACGGAGTAGCAGCTAAACCTGCTTTGCTAACTGCCAATAATTAAAATTTTAAAATACGATTATGTCCAATAATACTGCATCAACCCACAGCATTCCGAATATTTCAAAGTCGCAGGAGATATTAGCCAAGGCTCAAAAGATCATGCATCCGGTTACTCAGACTTTGGCCAAAGGCCCGGGTCAATATTCACGTGGTGTAGCGCCGGTTTATTTAGAGCGTGGCAAAGGTTCGCACGTTTGGGATGTAGACGGCAACGAATTTATTGATTACAACATGGGCATTGGCCCCATTTCATTGGGCTATTGTTACGACAGAGTAGACAATGCTATTAAAGCTCAACTGGAAAAAGGCATCACCTTCTCGTTAATGCACCGGTTAGAGTATGAAGCATGTGAATTATTGCACCAGGTAGTACCAAATGCCGAAAGCATCCGTATTTCAAAAACCGGTTGCGATGTAACCACTGCTGCCGTGCGTTTATCAAGGGCTTTTACAGGCCGTAATAAAGTAGTTTGCTGCGGCTACCACGGCTGGCACGATTGGTATATAGGCACTACGCTCAGAAACGCCGGTATACCCGGGGAAACCCGCGCACTTACCAAGACATTCCAATACAATAATATTGAATCATTGAAAGCGGTGTTAGACCAGGACGTTGCTTGCGTTATACTTGAACCTTATGTTTTTGAAGCACCTAAAGATGGCTTTTTGGAAGAAGTAGCCCGCTTAACCAAAGAAAACGGTTCGCTGCTCGTTTTTGATGAAATGTGGAGCGGTTTCCGCATTGCTTTGGGTGGGGCACAAGAGTATTTTGGCATAAAAGCTGACTTAGCTTGTTTTTCAAAAGCAGTGGCCAACGGAATGCCGGTGTCCTTCTTAACCGGCCGTAAAGACGTTATCAGCCGCGGAGAGCAGGATGTATTTATATTTACCACCTTCGGGGGCGAGGCGCTTTCTTTAGCCGCCGCCATTGCTACGGTAAGCGAAATAAAAGAAAAAAATGTACCTGCTTATTTGGCGGCCAAAGGAAAGCTTTTGAAGGATGGATATAACGGGCGCGCAGCCAAAGCAGGAGTAAGCGACATTACTTCCTGCTCAGGGTTTGATTGCCGCAGCATCATCAACTTCAACGCAACTGCTGGTGACCCATTGGTATTAAAGACCCTGATGCAACAGGAAATGATAAAACGCGGAGTGCTTTGGGGCGGTTTCCACAACATGAGTTTTAGCCATACCGATGAAGATATTCAGTGCACCCTGGATGCATATGCCGAAGTTTTTCTTATATTGAAGGATGCTGTAAACAGCGGCAAGCCTGAAACTTATTTACAAGGCGAGGTTTTGGAAATGGTTTTCAGAAAAACAAAGTATTAATAACGAGTATCAATCGCGGTTAAACAGAATCAGGGCAACATGGATTTATTTTCATTAAAAAATAAAACAGCAATAGTAACCGGGGCCTGTGGCCTTATCGGCAAAGAACATTGCCATGCCCTGAACGAAGCCGGGGCAAATGTTGTGGTGCTGGATGTTAATGAAACGGAAGCCATTAAATTTGCCGCCACCCTTGGAGAAAAACATTTAGGCATAAGCGGCAATGTAACTGAAGCAAACTCACTCCGGCAGGCGCGCGATAAAATAATTGCCCGTTATGGCACTATAGATGTATTGGTTAACAATGCCGCTATTAATGACATGTTTGAGAATCCTGCGATGGCTGCCGAAAAATCGAAGTTCGAAAACTATCCTTTGGACATGTGGCAGAAATCGCTGGATGTAAATGTAACCGGTGTTTTTCTTTGTTCGCAGGTATTTGGCACGGTGATGGCAAAGCAAGGCAAGGGCAGTATTATCAATATAGCATCTACTTATGGCGTTGTTGGGCCCGACCAGTCTATCTATCAAAACGAAAAGGGCGAACAAACTTTTTATAAATCGCCGGCTTATCCGGCTACTAAGGGGGCCGTAATAAACTTCACCCGCTTTTTAGCTGCCTATTGGGGAAAGAACGGGGTAAGGGTAAATACCTTATCGCCCGGTGGTGTTGAAAACAACCAGGACGAATTTTTTGTGGCCAATTATAGCCGTAAAACAGCGTTGGGCCGAATGGCGGTGCCCAGCGATTATAAAGGGGCAATTGTATTTTTAGCCAGTAGCGCCTCCGCCTATATGACGGGGGCCAACCTAATTGTAGACGGAGGATGGACCGCCATGTAAGTTATGAGTGATACGTTAAAAGATAAAGCCAGAAAGATAAAACTATTATTGACAGATTGCGACGGTGTGCTTACTGATGGCTGCGTGTATTATTCAGCCAATGGGGAGGAGTTGAAAAAATTCTCGCTTCGCGATGGTATGGGTGTTGAGCGGTTACGAAACCTATGTGCAATTGACAGCGGCATTATGACGCGTGAAAACTCTGAAATAGTGAAACGCCGGGGAGAGAAATTGAAAATGGAACATCTGTATTTAGGAGTACATAATAAGAAAGAAAAGTTGGCAGAGATTTTGGAGAAACATAAATTATCAGCTCATGAAGTAGCTTATATCGGCGACGACACCAACGACCTGGAAGTTTTGGAAGTAGCGGGATTAAGCGCCTGTCCTGCGGACGCTTTTGAGCCAATTAAAAAATCAGTTCATTATATATGTCAGGCTTCCGGTGGCGCAGGTGCGTTCAGAGAGCTGGTGGAATTAATCATTCATTTAAGAAAAGAAAACTAAAACCAATGAAAACCATCGTTATTAATAACAAACATGCAATAGGCCCCGATGAGCCGTGTTTTATCATAGCAGAAATCGGTATCAACCATAACGGCTCTGTAAAAACGGCTTTAAAGCTTATTGAAGAAGCCGCAAAAGCAGGTTGCAATGCTGTTAAATTTCAAAAGCGTACTCCCGAAATATGCACACCACGCGACCAATGGGAAATTATGCGCGATACCCCATGGGGCCGGATGAGTTATATTGACTATCGCTATAAAGTTGAATTTGGCGAAAAAGAATACTCGCTTATCAATGAATTTTGCAAAGAGAAAAATATTATGTGGTTTGCCTCATGCTGGGATGAGCCTTCAGTTGATTTTATGGAAAAATTCAATCCGCCTTTATACAAGTCCGCTTCCGCTTCATTAACTGATATTGACTTGCTGAAGAAAAAGAAGGCCACCGGTAAGCCATTGATCTTATCAACCGGCATGTCTACAATGAATGAAATATTCCGTGCCGTAGATGAAATAGGAACGGATAATATCATGATAGCACATTCTACTTCTGCTTATCCTTGTCCGCTTGAACAACTGAATTTGAAAATGGTTCCGGAGTTAGGAAAGCTTTTCCCGCAAGTACCTGTCGGTTACTCAGGTCACGAAACAGGTTTGGCCACAACGGTGGCGGCTGTTGTATTGGGAGCCAGATTTGTAGAAAGACACTTTACCATTGACCGCGCTATGTGGGGATCAGACCAGGCGGCTTCGGTTGAACCAACAGGCATGGCCAAGCTGGTAAAGGATATCCGCGATGTAGAAACTTCATTGGGCGATGGTGTTAAGAAACTGTACGACAGCGAGTTAGGCCAGCGTCAAAAACTGAGAAAAGTAAAAGAACCAAAAGTGAATATTGCATAGCCTTAGTATTGTTGCTTAACGTTGCGTTTGAATATTGAAAGGTTGGATTTATGAACAAGACAGAAACCATTACTACCATCATACTCTTTTGCTGGGTACCTGTTATGGTTACCCTTGAAAGGTTGTTCCCTTACACCAAAGGCATTAAGTTTTTTCGCGAAGGCTGGTGGCTTGATTTTTTTTGGTATACCATCTTTCAAAGCTATTTTTTAAAGATCCTCATTTTCGATTATATCATTGCACCTGCTAAAACCTCTTTGGGTTTGGCTAATGTTGGGGTCTTATCCAACTGGCCGGTATGGGCATTGGTATTATTATTTTTGGTAACACATGATTTTTATATCTACTGGTTTCACCGGCTACAACACAACACTAAAGTTTTCTGGCGAACGCATGAAGCTCATCATTCGGTCAGAACAGTGGACTGGTTAGCCGGCTCGCGTTCGCATGCACTGGAAATAATCATTAACCAAACCATCGAATTTGCACCTATTTTTTTCCTGCTGGATGTAAAGACTGCGGCTATTGTAGTGCCTGTCAAAGCCTGCCTGGATGCCACCTGGGGTATGTGGATACACGCCAATGTGGATGTGCATAGCGGCAAGCTTCAATATTTTATTAATGGCCCCGAAATGCATCAGTGGCATCACTCTAACCATCCCGAAGTTTTTTATTCGAACTACTCCACCAAATTTGCTTTTTGGGATTGGATATTCGGAACCGGTTTTTTACCCGGATTGAACCCTTTTAAACATCAATTCCTTAAACCTCAGCAGTACGGACTACCTTATGAATACCCACGCGAGTATTTTTTACAACATTGGTTTGCACTTAAAAGATTTGATGTAAAGAAAGCAGAGAACGCGCCCGGCATAAAGCCATATATTAACTGGACAACAATGGTATTAAGCCTGGTTAAAAATTCTGCAACTAACCCTTCAAAAATCACGGAATGACATACTGGGTGTATATAGTTATTGCTGCCATGTTTGAAGCCTGTTGGATATACAGCCTCAAATTTTTGAGCATGAAAGCGATCTCTGGCATTCGGGTAACTGCACTGCTTTCAGATATTACCCCCTGGAAAACACTTTTGCCCTTGTTGGGATACATTGCATTCGGGCTGGGAAATATTTATTTTTTTTCTTTGGCTATGAAGGGCATCCCGGCTTCAACAGCATTTGCGGTTTGGATGGCGCTGGCATTGATATTCTCAAAATTAATGGATGTACTTGTATTTAACGAAACTTATAACCAGCAACAGATTCTGTTTACGGGCGTGTTGCTGGTGGGCATTATCGGTTTAAAATATTATAGCAAAAGTTAAGCATACCCGAAGCATGTCTTTTCATGAACAGACATGCTTCGCGACAAGACTAATGCATCAGACCATGGAACCTGAAAAAGAAAATGATAATTACAGCCTGTTAACCAAATGCGTTATTCTGTTAGTCGTTTTAGCTTATGTAATTCCGCTGTTTTTGCTTGGAGAAAACTCATACATCCGCCTGCACGATACTTTAGAAGGCGAATGGGTGTGGTTGCAAATACTGGACAACAGCCACATGGCATTTAACTTTCATGCAAATGCCATAGTACCGCAGTTAATGAAAGGATTGCCCCGTAACGTATATCCAACGGGCTTATCCGTCAATATGATTTTGGTGCATTGTTTTGGCGTATTTAAGGCCTATATATTCAGTAGCCTTATCATTCGCATCATCGGTTTCTCCGGTATGACGTTATTGTTGCGCACTTACTTTGTCAAAGAACATGAGAACCGCTTTATTGTTTGGTTGTGTGCACTTGCATTTAGCGTGCTGTCTGTTTATACTCCTTTCGGAATTTTGGTTTTGGGGCAACCGTTATTACTGTGGGCATTTTTGAATTTGCATAACCGCACCAGGCTTTTGACAAGCTATTTGATAATCGCCTTATTTCCTTTTTACGCCAGTATAGTGTGGCTGGCCATTCCATTTACAGCATTATTGGGCCTGGTAGGTTTATATTTTTTTTATCATTCTGCCCCTGGCAAACACTACGTAGCCGGGATGATGTTGCTGCTTGGTATGTTTGTTGTAGCCAACTTCCCTATGCTAAGCGCTATGTTTGTAAAAACGGGCTTTGTATCGCACCGGTTAGCCTACAATCTCTACATGTTCGAAAAGCCGGATATCGGACAATCGTTGGGCGAATCGCTGTTAATGTTGGTTTATACCCATTATCACATTGCCACTTTTATTACTTCTATTGCCTTTATGGCAATTATGCTCACCATCAAAAAAAATGACACTTTAATGATGAGTATTTTTATCGCCATAGTTTTGATCTGTCTGTTTCAAGGCTTTTATTGTTATCCTGAATATTGGTTCGGTGCCAGGATAGCTTTGATGAAAAGCTTTCGTTTTAACCGGTTCAGCGTACTTCTTCCATTTTTATGGCTGCTGGGTTTTGCCCTGGCGCTGGCCAAAATGCGCAGGTCAGCAGTGCTGAAACCATTGGTGCTCCCTTTTCTTTTGTTACAAATTTTGCAGGCGCTGGCCGGAAATGATGAGCTAATCCACAACTACCGGGCGCTTACCGGTCATCAAAAATTTCCTGGCTTTCAGAATTATGTGGCTAACCAACAGTTTAACGAAATAAAAAAATACATCGGCAAACCGGTTGATAGTTTTTACGTGGCCAGTTTGGGCATTAGCCCCAGCGTGGCGCAATTTAATGGCTTTTATACGCTGGATGGATTAATGTCGGTGTACGATTTACATTATAAAGAAACTTTCAGAAATGTATTTGCCGGCGAAATTACAAAGAGCAATGATATTGCCGGGTATTATGATGGCTGGGGTAACCGCTGCTATATTTTCAGTTCGGAGTTGGGCATCAAACACGAGGCTTTTAACTGCTATAAATTTACACCTCAGCACATTGACAACTTTGCTTTTAATGCAAAAGCTTTTAGCAGTATGGGTGGCAGATTCCTTATTTCAGCGGTGGAAATAAGAAATCATGATGCACAGGGATTACATCTGGAAAAAGTGTTTTCAGATGACCAAAGCTGGTGGACTATTTATTTGTACAGCGTAAAAACAAATTCATGAGCCCTGAAACAAAGCGCCTTGCCATAATCGCTACTATCTGTTTTTTTCCTGCGGCCTTAGTGGGTTGGTGGTTTTATCCTAAATCAGAAAAACTGGCCCTTTCCCTTTTCCGTTGCAGCATTAATTTAATACTGGTTGTTATATTCCTTGCCGGAATAATAGTAGTGATCAAAGGAGCTCAAATAATTAAACCGATGGGCTCATTTTTCTGAATTATTACTTAGTATCTGCCGGTAAACAGCTACGACCCAATAAGGCCAGTGGTTTGGGGTGAATTTGTACACATGAATCTGTGCATAAAAAAACCTATTCATTGAGTGCGAATGCAAAATACGTCCTTGATTGGCCCACCGGTATTGCGATAGGTAACCCGCCCGGGTGGTTATTGTATTGAAAATCATTATCGTGGAGGCGGGCAGTAGCATTTAACTATTCATGGCTCCTGTGTCACCGTTAATTTCCTTACTTTTCCGCCTTATTCAATGATGTGAAAATTGATTGACGAATTGAAGGTGTTTAAAATTCCCCGTGCAATTGTGATCATTACCAGTACAATTGCGATGGTAATTATTTCATGGTACCGGGTGCTTATTGCAGGCACTATTATGGTAGATGGCCACGGCCTGCATGGTTGGCCTGAAGCATTGGTTTTTATTTCCTTCATTTTGTCTCTCGGTTTTTTTTCGGTTGCATATTACCGCTTGTGGGCCAATCGGGAACTTTGTCTATCTGACATAAAGCCACTGGCCTTTGTGCTTATAGGTATATTTTCATTTATGCTGCCTATGCTAAGCAATGATATATTCAGTTATATGGTATTTGGCGATGCGGCTAACAAAGGGGCCGATGTGTATACTAACACGCAGTGCATGCACGTTTCATCTTACTTTTCTTACATCACCAGGGCATGGGCATCTTCAACGTGTGCTTACGGCCCGGTAATACTTTTATTGGCTATGACCGCCGCCTGGATGGGTGCCGGTAAAATAGTGCTTACACTGGTAACGTATAAAATACTGGTTTTACTGACGGCTTTTGTATTTGTCGAATTAGCGGCAAGGGTAAGTTTACTGATGCAGGCACCGGTACGGTGCTTTACTTTTATAGTGCTTAATCCGGTTTTTTTATTGCAGGGAGTAGGGCAGTTACATGCTGATTTGATTGCCATTACTTTTACGCTGGCAGGCATTTATTTTCTGTTTAGCAATAAATGGTATTTATCCTTTGTGATGGTGGCGCTGGCTATTGCCACAAAAATGAATTACGTGCTTATACTTCCGTTTTTTTTGATGGGGTTATGGCTGCAAGGTCAGCAGCGCGCGGGTTTATTCGGCAGGGCAGCCTCGGGTTTATTAATATTGGTGGTTTCGCTGATAGCCGCTTATGCCCCGTTTTATACGTCGGCGGAAACAATAACAACTCCGTTTAAATTTCACTTTTCCCAAAACCCATCTAAGTGCATTGGCGAAGTGCTGTCGTATATCATTTACTTTGCACCCCAAATTATAACCGGTCATCCCGATCGGTTAAAAGATACCGTTAATGTCACTTCCGGACCGGATACGCAGGTTTATATTGCCAAAATAATAGTAAAGATATGCCAGGTATTCGCCCTCCTTTCCAGTTTATATATTCTGGTAAAATACCTGGTTGGCGAACAGTCTTTAAAACAGTGGTTCAGGGTATATGTGCGCACGTTATTATTGTTTTTACTTTACTACATGCATATTTTTAACCCATGGTATTTAATGATGTTATTACCCTTCATGTGGGTTGATGATGAACCGGTATTTATGCAATGGCTTTTTGTACTCACCTGTTTTATCAGCGTGCAGGATATAGTATGCACCGTCAGCCGCAATTCGCTGATATATGAGGGGGTTTTAGGCCTAACGTTTATTAGTGTAATGCTTTATATGTATAAGCCCATGCGCATGTTTTTTACCTCATTAGGATATTGAAAGTGGCGTATTAAATTGGCAATTTGCACGGCAGCCCCCCTTCCGTCCCCCGCACGTCCCGTTTGCTTTTTAATAAAGAGGTTTCCAATATTGAAAATATCAGGTATTTTTACCAACATATATAATACAGTGACTTGCTTTAATACCCGCGCCCAACTTCATTTCAGCAAATTCTACTTTCCTCAGGCTTTCTATCTATCACTTATGTTAGTTTAATTTTACTTAAAACTTTGTATTGCATACAAAATTTATTTTGCCCATCACCTTAATCTTTACCCACCACATTCGGCCTTTTATTTTATATGTGCAATCATTCTAAACATATGCAGATAAATTATACCGCATATTTGTCTTTTACAGCAAGTGTCAATATGGCTTACAGATTCTAAACCGCACAGAGCATTTGTTTCCTCTTAATATTTTCGGCGGCTACATCTTTTGGTTAGAAGATGTCATTTTTCATAAGTTTCTCAAAGAAAGAAAACCATAAGGTCAATAAAAGCTGCGTGTTTTTCTACCGAAATTAATTAAATAGTTATGTTTACGTTTTTCAACTTATTCGTTTGCGAATAGTATAAACGATGGTTAAATTATAAATATATGAGTATCAAAAAGAGACACTACTATTTCATTGAAGGAAAGGACCCTAACGATCCTTCTCAGCTAAAATACATACGCCGCGATGTTGAATGTGATGATGCCTTTGACGGCGACCTGGTAATGATGGCTTTCCCTATCGGATTGATGAAAGAAATATCATCGGTTCTCTCCCATTTCCATTTGCGCAATGATGCTGATTTTTTTTACAGCGAATGCCGCGAAGTGGTTTCGGTACCCGAAAAGCATATCAACGAAAAGGGCGAAGGCAATATTACTTTTCAAAGTTACTTTCACAAATTCCCTGAATCGGTTCAGTATTTTTTTGATGATGCTATCGTAGTAGTGTTGCTTCACCCACAGGAATCTACCGATGCCAATGGCAACCACGATTATAACATGATTGGTTACATACACGTTAACCACATTGATTTTAAAGACCACACCGGCGAAGTTCACAAAGGCTACTACTATAATATATTAAGGCTTAGCGAACGCAAAGTAAACGGTAAAGCTATTTACCGCCGCAAACGGATATTTACAACTATGTTCAGCGTGCTGCTTGATATTTCAATCCTGCAGGATATGCACTTCTCGTATGCCAGCATGGGCCGCGAAAACCAGGCCATTACCGATGCCCTTAAAATGAACAGCGCCAAACACGGCAAGTTTTGCGAAACCTTCCCCATGTACACCAACTCGCACCCAAACCTGCTGCTGGGTAGTTCAGGGGCTTCTAAAAAGCTGGTGGATATTTCGCACAACACGGAGGCCCTGCACCAGTTCTACTTAAAAATTAAAGAAACACGGGATCCCCTTGTTTTCAACCAAATGCATACCGAAGAGCGTTTTTTAAATATGCTGAACCGCATTTTAAAATCATCGCCAACCAGTAAGGTTTATATGCTACCCGATGAAAACGGCAATTTGCTGGCAGCAGGCTTTTTTGTAAACTGGGGCGACTACATGCACCTTAAACTGCAAAACCCTACCGGCATATTAAAGATGATTGATTCATTAAAGTTTACCGAAAAACTGCTGGTGCCTATGTTATTTGTTGGGCCACCTGATAGTGTAAAAAAGCTGATTAAGGGAGCGGCCTATATATACCGCAAGCAGCACAAAGTGCAATTAACCATGCTTAACTCTGCCCCCGGCGACCCATATACCAAAGTAAAAAAGGGCCTGATACAAGACCCCTATTTACACTTTGTTATATATGACCGCCCCGAAACCTACCAGGCCATGAAAGAGCACAGCAAAGATGCCGAAGGTAATGTGCGCCTGTTCATTGAAGTGCCAATGCTGTAAAATACAATCTTAACTATATCGATTTCCAAAATAGCATATGTCCCATTTCAAAGGGTTTATGGATCTGGTAACGGGGTGGGGGTGGTTACCATTTATTATGCTTTTTTATTGTATAATGTATTGATTATCAATACATTATCTCGTCTACCCCCGGTTGCCACTGGGAACCACCCCATTACCAGTTTTGACTCACGCTCGTGTCAAATTGCCCGGAGGATTACCCAATGGAAAAAAGACTTTATCCACAGCGCTGTCAGGTGCGGTAAATGCGCTCCAACAGATAGCCACAAATTACAGGTTTTCAATGTTTTCAACAACAACAGCTACTTCCCACCTGTCCTGATTTGTATAAAATGTACAGCGAACTTTCCGCCTTTCGAAAAACTGTTTATTATTGCGGCCTGTATTGAGTGGTTACATAGGCATAAAAAAATGCTATGTAAGGGTGCAGAATATTTCCGCAGACCGAAGTGAACCCCGGTCTATAAGATATGTTTTGTACTTGTAACTTAGTATAGTTTAAACAACCAAACACCTAAAAACAAGACGAATGACAAGAGAAGAAATTTTAGCCGTAATCGAAAAACATTTAAAGAAGTCAGTTTCCGGCATAACGGAAACAATCCAGCCTGAAAAAAAGTTTACGGACTATGGCGCTAATAGCCTTGACATTGTTGAAATCGTGTCAGGTTCTATGCGCGAGATGAAGATCAAGATTCCTCGCACCGAATTGTCGGAAATAAAAAATATAGCAGGCCTGATAGATAAATTCGAAGCCTACCAAAAAAAATAATTCCTTGAAGCCATCATTCTTAGATTTTACCGGTAAAACAGTTCTGATAACTGGCGGAACCCGGGGGATTGGGTTAGAAACAGGGCTTTCGTTTGCAAAGCGGGGCGCCTTGTGCGTTTTGACCTATCGCTGGGGCGATCATGATGAGGCCGGTTTATACGACTTGTTTGCCAAAAATAACGCCATTAAACCTATCGTGGCGCAGGCCGATGTTGCAAATGAGGCAGATACCTTTGCCCTGTTAGAAGACCTGAAAACCAGGAATATAGGTAAAATAGACGTGTTTATCAGCAACGTGTCTTCGGCCATGATTATTAATTGCTTCGATGACTACACCTTAAAGGGATTAAAGCAAAGTATATCGTACTCAACCTGGCCTATGGTTGCCTATACACAGGCTATACATAAAGTGTTCGGGGTATATCCTAAATATATCCTTGGCGTTTCATCCACCGGCCCTGATGATTATTCTATCGGTTACGATTATGTAGCCGCATCAAAAACGGTGATGGAGGTATTTGTAAAATACCTGAACTACCGCCTGCGCGAATTCGATGTTTGCATTAATGCGGTGCGTTCAAGAGCTATAAAAACCAAGTCGCTGGAAGCAACCTTTGGTAAAGACCTGGAGGCCTTTGCCAAGCAATTTGTACCTGATAATTACTGGATATTGCCAGAGGAGCTGGCAGAAGCTATGGTAGCCCTATGTTCGGGCTATTGCGATACGATTACCGGGCAAACCATTAACGTAGATAAAGGCACCAGTTTCTTCGATAACCTGATGGAAATTTATACCCGCCAGCAAAAGCGGAAAAAACTAACAGCCCAATCATGACATTAGATGAAAATTTAGTTGCGCACGTACATAAAAACTACGCCTCGTATACGTACGACATGTTTATGATGAACATGTCGGCCGACCTGGAGGAGATTGACCTGTTTGGCGAATGGTTCAATATTCTGAACGACAAAAACCTCTACACTTTCGAAGCCATCCGTTCGGCTGCGCAGAAACCTGAAATAGACCTGAAACGCAAGAATGGTGATGATATCCATATCATCAATCTTTCCAGCTATAATTATTTAGGCTTCAGTTATCACCCCGATGTTATTAAAGCCGCACAGGATGCGGTGGGTAAATACGGTCTGGGTGCATCCAGTTCGCCGGTTATCAGCGGCACTTACAAAATTCACCAGGAACTGGAGCAGGCTTTGGAGAAATTCTTTGCCTTGCCTGATAGGGGCGTTTCTTTATTCACTGCCGGGTACAGTGTTAATCTGGGCGTTATTTCGGCATTTATAAAACCCGGCCACCAGGTTATTATGGACCAGGCCTCGCACATGTCAATTGTAGAAGGCGCCAAGCTTTCGGGTGGCGAGGTTTCCTATTTCCGCCACAACGATATGGCGCATTTGGAAGAGTTGCTGAAAGAAAAATGTGATGATTTTACCCGCGTACTGGTTTGTGTTGAAGGTCTGTATAGCGGCGACGGCGATTTTGGTAATTTGAAAGAGGTTGTGCGCCTGGCAAAACAATACGGCGCATTTACCTTAATAGATGAGGCGCATTCAGCGCTGGTAGCCGGCGAGAACGGCAGAGGCGTGAGCGAAATGCAGGGTGTATTGGAGGATGTGGACTTATATGTAATGACCTTCAGCAAAGCTTTCGGCGGTGTTGGCGGCGCGGTATATGCCAAAAAGAACATTATCAATTACATTAACTGGTATGCAAAATGCCGCATGTTCTCATGCGCGCTCGACCCTGCTGTTACCGGTGGTATGGTAAAGGTAGTTGAACTGGCCATGGAACCCATAGGCTACGAAAGACGCAAACGCGTAATTGATAACGCCAACTATTTCCGCAGTCTTTTACAGGGGAAAGTAGACCTTGGCGTTAGCGAAGGCTGGGTGGTAATAGTCAACTTCGGCAGCGAAAGCAAAACTTTAGCGCTGAACAATTACCTGCAAAAAACAGGATTGGATACAAGCATCATTCAGTTCCCGGCAGTTCCTAAAAATGAGGCGAGAATAAGAATGTTTATTACATCCGAGCATACCCATGAGCAATTGAAAAGGGCAGCCGATATAGTAATTGAAGCTGCTGAAAAATTCGATTTTAAAACCAATTAATCTATATCGTCCATGAAAAAAGTTGCACTTATTACAGGAGGCTCATCTGGCCTGGGTTTGGCTTTTGCAAAACTGCTGGGTAAAGATGGATATGATGTAGTGATAGTAGCCCGTAACCAGGATCGCATTAACAAAGCATTGGCCGAACTGACCGGTGCAGGAGTTAGCGCCAAAGGTATTTCGTGCGATATTACTGATGAAACCGGTTTAAGAAATGTTGCCGCACAGGTTAAAAAAGATTACGGCAAGCTTGATTATCTGGTATTGAATGCGGGTCGTGTTTCAACCGTGTTGTTATCTGAATACACTTCAGTTGCTGAAATGAAACAGGACCTTGAGGTAGACCTTTGGGGGACCATCCTTTCGGCATATATACTTACGCCGCTTTTAGCTGAGAAGGCCAAAGTGCTTTTAGTGTCTTCGGGTTTTGGCCTTATTGGTGTTGCCGGATATTCTATTTACTGCGCTGCCAAGGCCGGTATATTGAATTTTGGCGAATCGCTGCGCAGGGAACTGATGCACAAAAACATAAACGTTTATGCTACTACCCCCGGCGATATGGATACTCCGCAGTTTGCCGAAGAAGTAAAAAATGCGCCAGCCTGGATGAAGAAAGAAACTCCGAGAAAGCTGATGAAAACCGAAGAGGCTGCAGCAAATATTCTGAAACAGGCTGATGGAAAAAGAAAGTACCTGATAATACCGGCATCGGATGTGAATTTACTGGCTACTTTGAGCAAAATATTGCCCAGAAAATTCCGCGATTACCTCTTAGATGATATGTTTCCAAGACCAACAGCTTAATTCAAATCAATTATCCCCGGATGTACAGGCAGGCTACAATATCTCTCCCAAAAAATGAGTTGCACGTTTGGCACTATCAGCTTAAACATGAGGATTATTTGCACGAGCTGGAGAACCCGGTTCTGTCAGAAGAGGAAAAGGCAAGGTGTTCGGAATTTGTTTACGAAAAAGATAAGGTAAGGTACATTTGTAATCACGTTTTCAGGCGGGGGGTTTTGGCTCAATACCTGGGTATTAAGCCCGCTGAAGTTCAATACTGCTATACAGATTTTGGGAAACCCTTTTTTAGCTTTGGCGAAATTCAATTCAGTCATAGCTACAGGGCTGATATTGGTTTGCTGGCAGTGAACTATAAGAACGAAACCGGCGTAGATATTGAGCAGAAGAAGCAGTTACAGGATGTGGTAACATTCTCTGATTTTTCATTTTCGGCGGCAGAAAAGGAATTGATTTTTGCGAACAATAGATTTGACGAGTCTATGTTTTTTACTTTCTGGACTTTTAAAGAAGCTTTTATAAAAGCTATCGGAACCGGGCTAAATGCAGACATCAGGCAATTTGACCTTGCTGATTTTATGGAGCACGAAACAAAAGTGCTTGATTTTGGAGACCATACAAACTGGACAATAAAAAAATTACCTGCGCAGCAAGGATTTGCGGCAGCTTACGCAGTGAAAGGTGAAGTTGACAAACTGATAGAGTTTAATTACAACTAAATCAAATACACCCCATATCATGAATTTAAATGTAGTAGTTTTTCCGGGTCAGGGTTCGCAATGCGAAGGCATGGGCCACGCTTTGTTTCAGGCCTACCCGCATATTGTGGCAAATGCAAATGCCATTTTGGGTTTCGACATTCAAAACATTTGCAGTACCAACGGTGATAACGCGTTAAACAAAACCATTTACACGCAGCCGGCTATGTATCTGGTTAACTACCTTTCGTATCAAAATTATTTGAAAGAAAACCCGGTTCCTGATTATGTGATGGGCCACAGCCTGGGCGAATTCAATGCCCTTTGCGCTGCCGGTGTTTTTGATTTTGAAACCGGTTTGCGGATAGTGAAAAAGCGCGCTGAGCTGATGTATTCGGTTACCGAAACCGGTATGGCCGCTATTATCGGAGCAACGCACGAAGAGGTGGAAGAATACCTGAATGCACATTTCCCCACCATAGATATTGCCAACATCAATACGCCCTCACAAATTGTTATTTCAGGTTCATTGAACGACCTGGAAAAAGCTGCTGATTTTTTTGAAGAAGAATGTTTAACATACGTTCCTTTAAAAGTAAGCGGCGCTTTTCATTCGCGTTTTATGACCCCGTTGAAGGAGGAATTTGCAAAAGTGGTTGCAGCGCAAACGTTTAACGCACCTGAAATTCCGGTTATTGCCAATTTTACCTCGGGGTTCTATCCTGACAACAAACAGGGTATCTGCGATAACATAGTTAATCAATTGGATGGTTCCATCCGTTGGGTGCAAAGTGTTGAATTGTTGCTTGAAAAAGGAGAATGCACTTTTACCGAAGTGGGTTCGGGCGAGGTTTTGTCAAACATGATTAAAAAAATACAACCGGTTAACTGTGGAAGAAATTGAAAAGGAAGAACTAATCCATCAGCTTAAACGAACCGCTATCTATCTGTCCCCCGATAGCACCGTGGCAGTGAATTATACTAAACCGGACATTGATAAAATAATTCCTCACCGGTCGCCCTTTGCATTGATAAATACTATCAGGGCTGTAAATCTACAAGAGGGCGTGATAGAGGTAAGCAGCCTGGTGGATGCCAACGACCCCATCTTTGCCGGACATTTCCCGGGTATGCCAATATATCCCGGTGTAATGCAAATTGAAAGTATGGGCCAGGCGGGTTTATGCATGGCTTTCTTTTTAAAGAATGATACCACAGAAATTGCAAACGGAAGCATACCGGTTAAAGGTTTGTTTACCCGGGTACATAATGCAGGTTTTAATAAAAGTGTAATGCCGGGCGATACAATGATCATCAGGGTTAAGTCGCTTGAAGACGATGATTTTATGGGATTGATGAGTGCACAGGTGCTTGTGAATGATGAGATTTATTCGCACTCAATTTTGGAAGTATTTTACGCTTAAAAAATATTAGCCACAAAGGCACAAAGGAAATGCATTAAGATTTTTAATTTATGAATCAATGTGATTAAGTTAAGGGAGTTCTGACCTCGGAGAGGTCATAGCTTTATAGAACGAACCAATAAGAAGTTATACGACCCCAGAGGGGTCGAACCTTGAGGCTCTTAACCAAACTACATTGATTTATGAATTGTGATAACCGGGAATAAGAAAGGCGCTGTTCTTAAAAAAAACTTAGAAGCTGTTAAAAATTAAA
>PMXD01000147.1 GCA_003165895.1 Bacteroidota bacterium
GGGAAATTTGTCGTACACCCAGGTGGGGCATCGCAAAGATGTTTATAGATAGCCGCTATGCAAAAGCGGAGCTATATGCACGTTTCGAAGCACAAAGCGAAACAAATACACCCAAATGCGAATACCGCTTGGATCTCGCTTCTAAACACTAGCCTCTAAAATTTCCTAAAAAGCTCTGTGCTCCTTTACCCAATCGTTAATATAACCCGCTATCTCAGCAGTAGGTGTACCCGGAGGGAATAAACTGCCGCAACCCTGTGCCTGTAGTTGTTTCATGTCTTCATCGGGTATAATGCCGCCGCCGGTAAGTAGCACGTCAGTCATACCTTTTTCTTTCATCAGTGCCAGTACCTTGGGAAACACCGTCATGTGCGCGCCCGATAATATGCTGATGCCAATGGCATCTACGTCTTCCTGCAAAGCGGCGTTAACTACCATTTCAGGTGTTTGGCGCAGGCCGGTGTAAATCACCTCCATACCTGCATCTTTTAAAGATGAGGCAATAACTTTAGCGCCACGGTCGTGGCCATCAAGTCCTACTTTTGCAACAAGAATTCTGATTGGGCGGTTCATGAAAAAAGGGTAAGGCGGGAAAAAAGAACAAGGGATACCGTAATAAGCGTGCTTACGGTACCCCTTGCTATATATTATTATCTAGAAATCATCGTCCAAACCACCACCACCTAATTCCTCATCATCTTCGCCAAAATCATCAAAGTCTTCTAAATCTTCATCATCGTATTCGTCCGTGTTTTTGGCTTTTTTGCCCTTGCCGGTTGAACGCTTTTCAATGATGTCGTCAAATTCTTCCATGTCTTTCATAGACTTTAATTCGTCATCTGAAGGTTCAGAGTCCGGCTCTTCCTCATCGGTAACAGTCGTTTCCTCTTCATCCTCAATTTCCAAATCATCATCATCTTCGTCTTCGTCCTTCTTAGTGGCTTTTTTCTTCAAAGGTTCTTCCTCTTCATCGCGCTTTTTACGTGGCATAAGTTTTCGGTTTAATGGTTAAGCAATTTGTGGTTATGCGAATTTAGCAGTTAGTTTTTTNNTTCAAATTGAATCAAAATAATTAAACGAACTTTTTAAACGGGCAATTGATTTTTCCTTTCCTAATAAATGCATCATACTAAAAACAGGCGGCCCCTGCATAGTACCTGCCAGCGCCAGCCTCAACACAGGCATCACTTCCCCGGTTTTTACTCCTGCAGTTGCTGTGTATTCCTTTAAAGCACTTTCCAAATTTAAAGCATTAAATTCAGAAACACCATTCAAAACTTCAATTACGGCATCAAACTTACCTCTGCTCTCTTTACTGTATTTTTTTTGAATTGTTTCGTTGTCGTAAGTTTTAATGTCTTCAAAGAAATAGTATCCCATTTCCAGCAGGTCATTAATAAAGATAGCCCTTTCCTTCATCAGGCCGCAAAATTCTTTAACAAAAGTAGTATCATAAGTATACCCTTTTTCCGCAAACTGCGGCTTAATGGCTTCGGCTAGTTCCGCATCGTCCTTGGCTTTCAAATATTGATGATTAAACCACTTGGCCTTTTCAAAATCAAAACGGGCGCCCGCCTTATGCACTTTTTCGAAAGAGAAAAGCTCTGTCATCTCCTCCTTAGTCATTATCTCTTTATCGCCTCCCGGATTCCAGCCCAGCAACGCCAAAAAGTTCATAAAGGCTTCAGGAAAAAATCCCCGCTCCCTGTAGCCCCTCGATGTTTCCTTGCTTTCAGGGTCGGTCCAGTTTAAAGCAAATGAAGGGAAACCAAGGCGGTCGCCATCGCGTTTGCTCAGCTTGCCATTGCCATCAGGTTTTAGTATTAACGATAAGTGCGCAAATTTGGGCATCACATCTTCAATGCCCAATGCTCTATACAACAACACATGCAGCGGCGCCGAGCTTAACCATTCCTCACCCCGTATAACATGGGTAACCTCCATCAAATAATCATCGGCCACGTTAGCCAAATGGTATGTGGGCATGCCATCGCTTTTAAACAATACTTTATCATCTAACTGCGAGGTATTAAAAGTAACCCACTCCCGTATCTCATCATGAAATTTTACTTCCTCATTACGCGGCATTTTAAACCGGATAACGTACGGTTCGCCGTTCTTTAATTTCTTCTCAACCTCATCATGCGGCAGGGTCAGCGAGTTTTTCATATACTGCCGGGTAACGGAGTTATAGGAAGGATTAGGCACGCCCTGCGCCTGCATGTTGGCCCGCATTTGGTCCAGGTCCTCAGCGGTATCAAAAGCATAATAGGCATGTTCCTTCTCAACTAACTGGTCAGCAAATTTGCGGTAAAGGGCTTTGCGTTCACTCTGGCGGTAAGGGGCATGGGGGCCATCGCCAAACCCTACACCTTCATTAGGTTCAATACCACACCATTTCAGGGTTTCAATAATATATTCCTCTGCTCCTGGTACAAAACGGTTCTGGTCGGTATCTTCAATACGCAAAATAAAATCGCCTCCCTGCTGCTTAGCCAGCAGGTAATTATATAACGCCGTACGGATGCCCCCCATGTGTAAAGGCCCCGTAGGGCTGGGCGCAAATCTTACTCTCACTCTTCTGCTCATAATCCTGTTTATACCGGCGAAAATAATTATTCGCTATTTAGATGCAAGGTAATTCAATAGATTTGCCAAATGCTCCTCATCCTATCCCGATAGCTATCGGGACTCCGAGGGAGAAGGACTTTGAACCCTCTCCTTCGGAGAGGGCAGGGTGAGGGTATTTTAAACCATGCTCGACGCTATTCTATTTACCAAGCCCCCCATTCTGCTGCGTTCCGTATACCGCAAGTGTTTATGGGCCGTTAATACAACCGATAAAACCCTTTACCTCACTTTCGATGATGGCCCCATACCCGAAGTTACCCCCTTTGTTTTAGACCAACTAAAAAAATATAATGCCCTGGCCACTTTTTTTTGCATTGGAAGGAACATTGAGGAGAATCCCGAAATTTTTGAGCGCATTATAAATGAAGGCCACAGCATTGGCAACCACAGCTACGACCACCTGAACGGATGGCAAACGGACAACGATACCTATTATAGTAACATAGCAAAGTGTGGCACAACCCTTAAAAATTATTATCCCGGATACAATTCGCCACTGTTCCGCCCGCCTTATGGCAAATTAAAACCGGCCCAGTATAAATTTCTGAAAAACCGTTACAAAATAGTTTTGTGGGATGTACTCACCTTCGATTTTGACCAGCAGGTAAGCGAAGAGAAAGTTTTGAATAATGTAACCGCCAATGCCGGGCCCGGCTCAATTATTGTTTTTCACGATAGCCTGAAGGCGCAGCAGAAAGTTGAATACGCCTTACCGAAAGTGTTAGAGCACTTCTCGGCAAAAGGCTTTAAGTTTGAAAAATTATGATACTGATAGACACACACTGCCACCTGTACCTTTCAAAATACGATTACGATTTGAAGGAAGTTATTGACCGGGCCATACAAAACGGGGTAAAAAAAGTATTTCTGCCCGCCATTGATTCTGAAACGCATGAGCGCGTACACCAATTGGCTGACAGGCAATTAAAAGCCCCTAACGGAACTCTTATCAGCAAAGAAGATTTTGAAGTATTGCCAATGATGGGCGTACACCCATGCAGCATAAAAGAAAACTTTGAAGAGGAACTGGCCATAGCCCTGGCACATTTAAACAGCGGCAGAAAATATTACGCGGTAGGCGAAATTGGTTTGGATTATTACTGGGATACCACATTTAAAGAACAGCAAATAAGGGCTTTTGAAAGGCAAATTGAGTGGAGTATAGAGCGGAATTTGCCTATTGTAATTCACAGCCGCAATTCAACCGTTGATTGTATAAATATTTTGCGCCAGTACGAAGGCCGTGCAAAAGGCATTTTCCATTGCTTTAGCGGTAATGTGGAAGAGGCCAGGGAAATTATCCGCCTGGGCCTATACCTTGGCATAGGTGGAGTAATAACCTACAAAACCAGCGACCTGAAAGATATAGTGGCAAAAGTTGGCCTAAAAAATATTGTGCTGGAAACTGACGCCCCCTACCTGACCCCACTACCCCACCGCGGAAAAAGAAACGAACCCAGCTACATAAAACTAACCTGCGCCGCAGTGGCCCTGGCCCTAAACAAGGATATGGACCGGGTAGCACAGATAACAAGTGAAAATGCTTTGGCGGTGTTTCAAATATAGCACCCCGTCATTGCAAGGCTCTGCGAAGCAATCCCGAACCTACTTGCGACAGCCGTCACGGGACAAATTGTCGCTTTAATTTTTTNNGTTGGCTGAAGCCAACGGCAATAGGAGAAAAAGACAATTTAGTATGCACCCGTCATCATTAAGTGTTCACTTTTTGTGAACTTTTCAATAAATTTGACACAGTTCTGTAGCAATCATGGCAACTTTAAAATACAAAGTAATCAAAACCAAAAAGCAATACAATAGCTATTGTATTGAAATGGTACGCCTTTTAGAAAGCCGCTCAAAAAGCAAAGCAGCGAAAGAAGAAATCGAATTGCTTTCCCTGCTTATTGAGAAATGGGATACTGAACATAACACCTTCGAAAAGCTTGACCCCGTTGAACTACTTAAATCATTAATGGCAGTAAATAATTTAAAGCCAAAGGATATTGTTGATGAGCTTGGCATTAGTAAAGGACTGGTTTCCGATATTCTTAATTATAAAAAGGGACTGTCAAAAGAAACTATCCGGAAGTTGGCTTCTTATTTTAAAGTATCGCAGGAAGCCTTTAACCGGCCGTACAAAATAATCTCCCCGTTAAATTCGCATTTAAAGAATGAGGGGATAATGAATACCCCAAAGAATTTGGAAGCTGCCTGAAAAAACAAAAGTTCGTCATTGCGAGTAACCACTCTTNNAAAGCAGGAAAGGGGAGACTCGGATAGGAAGGTCTTCATTTTGAAATTTTTATAACGGCGTCATTGCAAGGTTTGCGAAGCTATCCCAGAGCTATTTGCGACAGATGTCCTTCACCGCAGTGTCTCCCTTCCGAAGGTTGGGGACTCTGCGTTAGGATAGTCCGCCCACACGCAGAGTATTTATGTAAGAAA
>PMXD01000380.1 GCA_003165895.1 Bacteroidota bacterium
CAATATTATAGAATACAGCATAATCCGCCGTTTTTGTTTTGCCACCCATGTATAGCTCTTTGCGCGTAGGGGGCACTCTCTCTTTTTGTTCTTTGGTATACATATATTTACTTTTTATTGATTACTGAGTAAGCATAAAACATTTCAAACAGGGCTTTCATCATAAGTTTTCGCCGTACCGGATAAAAGTGCAGCGCCAACCAGCAAAAAATAAGCGAGGCAACTGCGATAAATACTGCTTCGGCCAGGTTCTTTGATGGAATCATTGTACAGCAGTTACATTCGCAGGTACGCAAAACAACCGAGTTTTTAATGATAATAATAAAGGCCATGATAAACGCCGCAATACTTAGCGGTACCGAATTGCAGAAAAGCCGGTATTGCATGTAGAGTGTTCTTACTTTTTCAAGCTTCCCTTCTACTTCCAGTAACTGGTAAGCCAAATCGTAAAAACGGTCGCTTAAATTCTGGTCAATAATTCCGTTTGCTTTAAAGCTGAAACTCCATTTGGTTTGGGCTATTTCATTTAAGCGGTCGGCCAGCCAGCTATCGCTTTCAAGCGACTGCACCCAAACTGCTTTGTCGGTACCATCTCTCCGTTTTTCAATCTTCGCTCCCATCCAGCTTAAAAAATTGCCGATAAAATAGCATGGCAGAATTGCTACAATAACCAAAAGTTCCTTAGGATATTGGTCGGCGTTAAATACCGGACTCCCTAATGCCTGCACAAACCAAAATGCCAGCAATATGAAAGTAGCCCCAGGCACAAAAAATACTATGAAATCGTAAATAGAAACTTTATCCATAACTAAGATTTAAAGTGGTAATAACGCTATAGACGAATGGACGTATTCAGGGCTTTCGATATATCGTGTCAAAGCTATAAACAAGTATTGGAATAAAAACCGGGATTACCTATACCGACAAAGGGGTAATTTAATTTTGCCGGTTTTCCGTTATCGCAATTGAATATTAGACTGATGAAGCAAGATTATAAATAACATAATTTTAACATAAAATAAGCAGGGGATGGTTACCACTGGAAAGGGGTCTTGAGAAATTAATATGCTGATAATCAATAAGGAATCAAAAAAGTAATCAAAAAAATGGTAACCACCCCTACCCCCTTTCCAGTGCCCTCCAGCGTAAGGGAAGAGGCGGAAAGCCCGGACTGAGGCCCCCAACTATCACTCATTTGTAACCAGTGTCGCACCGGCATTGGCATTTGTCATGCCCGTATTTCCTTATTTCTCCAACCTCCCCGCATAATTCCTCAACCCCTTACTCATTCCCCTTTTCAAAGCAAGTGCAACTATGCTGCCCAGCACCGGAACTTTTAATTCCAGTTTTATATTATAATCAATGGCAGATTTTCCGTTGGGGAGGGTTTTAAATTGCATGGTGCCGTAATGGTAGTTGATGGGCAGACCGCTGCTGATGCGGTATTCAATCAAAGAAGGTTTTTCTGACTTTACAACGGTTTCTTCAAACACAACCATGGGTATTTTTATACTGCGCACTGAGCCAACACCGTTAAGGTTGCCGGGGTCGGTACTATCAATAACACGGGTAATATTTTGCCCCATCATTTTGCCAAAGTTGGCGTGGTCGCTAAATGCGTCCCACACCTGTTCAACCGGTGCGGCAAATTCCTGGTATAATTTTATTTCGTGCATTTTCATGGCAATATATTTTGAGTGATTTAACCAAAGATAGAAATTATTAATCTGCAGATGGAGGTTCAAAAGGGCAGGGTGCATACCGAATTGTCGTATTCCCAACAGCCGACCCCTTCCNNCGAAACGGGGAAACCAGGGCAAATGCAAACAGCCTAACCACCTCCAGGGCTGCTCCTCCTGAATCAGGAGGAGAGTTTTAAATACTTAAAGCCAATACAAACATCCAACAGCCCACACAACGGGCCAGTACCCTGGTTTTAAGGCTACGGCCTTTTAACTTTTAACAGGGTGATGGATTATAAGATTTTAATAATTCTGTAAAGTGGGTATATTAGCAATCCGTTTAAACCACACAACATTCTGTTTTATAACCAAAAACAAACACATGAAAAAGATTTCCGCAACCCTGTGGCTTATAGTTGCACTGCTTACCAAAAGCATGGCACAGGCCCCACCGCAGGCCATGAATTACCAGGCCATTGCCCGCGATGCTAACGGCAACGCTTTACAAAACAAACAGATTAACCTGCGTTTTACTGTTGATGATGGTACTAACCCAGGCACACCTCAATATCAGGAAACCGACAGCGCTACCACTAACCAGTTTGGCTTGTTTACCTGTGCTATTGGACAGGGTGTGGTGGTTTCAGGAAGTTTTACAGCCATCACATGGGCGACCGGCAATAAATATTTGCAGGTTGAGCTGGATGCCACAGGTGGAAACATTTTTGTAAACATGGGTTCCTCTCAATTACTAAGTGTTCCTTATGCTTTATACGCCGCCAATAATCTTGCCGGGCCAACAGGCGCCATGGGCGAACCCGGCACTACGGGGCCCAGAGGACCTACAGGTGCTGATGGCTTCGGTGCTACGGGCGATACAGGTGTGCAGGGCATGCCGGGCGCAACCGGGGCAACCGGTGTTACCGGGCCAACCGGGGCAGGCGTACAAGGTGTTATGGGTATTACAGGCGCCCCCGGAGTGGCGGGTAGCACTGGCATACAAGGAGCACCGGGCGTTGCCGGGCCTACGGGTGCTGATGGCGTAACAGGTGCCACGGGTAGCATAGGCCCGATAGGTATAGCCGGTGCAACCGGTACCGGTTTACAGGGAAACCCCGGAATAACCGGCCCTACCGGACTTACAGGTTCAGCTGGCCCTACAGGCTCGCAGGGTATACAAGGCCCAACCGGTGTAGTGGCTACCAATGTTGATTTTGCTGACTTTTATGCGCTGATGCCTGCAGATAATCCTGCAACCGTTGGAGTGGGTTCTGCGGTGCAGTTTCCGCGGGCAGGTTACAACTCAGGTTCCATTACTGCTATAAATTCTTCCACTTTTACTATTGCCGATACCGGTATCTACCAGGTATTTTTTACTGTAAGCGTTACCGAACCCGGCCAATTAGGTTTATCGCTTAATGGTTCTTTACTTTCCAATTCGGTGTTTGGCCGGGCAACAGGAACCTCCCAGATAACCGGCAATGTGCTGGTATACGTTACAGTTGCCAACTCCACCATATCGGTAGTAAACCCTACCGGAAATTCAAATGCCTTAACTATTACACCTTTTGCCGGCGGCTTAACCCCAGTATCGGCGCATCTTATAATAACCCAACTTCCGGCTAATGGCCCGGCAGGTGCGGCGGGCCTTACCGGGGCTACAGGCGTTGTCGGCCCAACGGGCGGTGTTGGCGGACAAGGTGTTGCAGGCCCGACAGGCGCAGCCGGCCCAAGCGGTGTGCAGGGTGTAGCCGGGCCAACGGGTGTAGCGGGCCCTATAGGCGCCAACGGAGTAACCGGCGCAACGGGCCTTTTACCCAATGGCAGTGCAGTGGGTAATACTCCTTTCTGGAACGGTGCCAACTGGGTAATAACCAGCAGCAACATTTATAACGACAGCACCAACGTGGGAATAGGTATTGATACGCCAAGTTCTAAACTACAGGTTGAAGGCAGCTTTTCAGTGCCATTTGCGGTGCTTGACACCGCTACTTATTTCCTTACTGCGAAAGACTATACAGTTCGCCAGTTTGGGGGTTGTAACAATATTATTTTTCCTGATGCCAGAACCTGCCGGGGGCGTATTTACGTTATTATAGCCAGTAACGGTACGGCCACCAACGTAGGTATATCACCGGTATTGGCACAAACAGTTTTCGATGATGTAACCAACACCACCATTACTTTCCTTACCCCTAACCAGCGCATAACTGTGCAAAGCGACGGGGCCAACTGGATAGTGATAGGCAGGTAATTAACTATAACCTTTACCAATAAAAAACGCGGCTGCCTGTTTAAAGCAGCCGCGTTTTTTATTGCCCTGTTATAAGGCTACCTTTTAATGATTTTAAACGCCATACCCCGGCCTTGTTTTTGCATAATGGCCAGGTTTATCCAGCACATGGCCATTTGTTCTATCAGGTAAAATTTATCGTTGTTGCCGAAGTGGTAAACGTTTTCAAAGCCAAGTTCTTTAGCCAGTTGTGTGGCAATAGCTGTGCCTTTGGTGCTGCTTCCTGCAGTAAACATGTCAATGCCATGGCTATTGTAAACAGGGTCCATCAGGTTTTCGAAACCGGTGGTATTAAAGCATTTTACCACATCGGTAGTGTTGCAGTTTGCAAGTATTGCATCGGTGGTATTGGTAAAGCCTTCGTGCTTTACGTTTCCGCTGTTCATGGTGTCAATTATTACTTTGCCGGTAACATCACCTAAGCTTTTAGCAACATCTATGGCAAATTGTGCCGGTACTGCTATAATAATTATATCAGCCAGATGAGCAGCTTCGGCGATAGAGTGGATTGAGCAGTTTTTAAGGCCCGATAAAAGGCTCAGTCCTTTAAAATCATGTTCGTTGCGAACACCTAAAAATATCTGATGATTATTTTCGGCAAACCTGCGGGCAAGGGTACTGCCTATGTTTCCTGTTCCTATTATCGCTATTTCCATTAGTTTGGTTTATGACGGCAAAGCTAAATATATATATCACTTTGGGCAAATAGCCTGCAAACCTTAATTAAGTAATTGCAAAATAAAATCCCAGCCATTACATGCAACGACATGCAACAACCGGGATTTTTTAACTCCGGATTGGCGGAAGGAAGCCCTCTATTATTTTTTCTGATGTAATCTTTGAAGTTCTCTTACATATAGAATTACTTTCCAGCGTTGATCTTCTTTCATGTCTTTTTTCATAGAAGGCATTGGCCGGTTGCCGGTGGTAATTTTCCAGAAAATAGAGCCATCTGTTTCTTTAACAATCTCAGCCGATGAAAGGTCGGCTATTTTTTTTGAAAGAGTAACCATTTGAATGCCATCTCCTTTGCCTTCAATACCGTGGCACTGCTCGCAGGTGTTATGGTAAAGGGTTTTACCTTCGGCTAAAATAGTTGCATCTGCTTTAAATGGATTTTTCATCGCATCAGCCGAGGCCGGTGCTATCCATGGGCCGTTATCGGGTTCGCCGTCATTTTGGGGTGGGGAAGAAAATGCAAAACAAAGGAAGATAGTTATTAATCCTATTGCGACATTCATTCCGGTCCAAATCCGATGGTTGGCTATTTGCTCTTTAGGTGTTTTCATAATTTTCAATTTATTATGCGTTGCTTATTTATATGCCCTACGAAGTTGATAATCAATTACTGCATAATGTATGATATACGTCAGTGATTGTTTTTTATGACATAAAAAATGGTATGATTTACATTATGTTTTGCAATGTCGTTAAGTTAAGGAAANNTCCGGCAAAGTTGTTCTTTTTGCTGCGTGGATGCTCCTCCGCTTCGGAGGCTGGGAGGTAGCGAAGCGCAAAAAAAATAGGCCAACGGCTTAACTTAATGACATTGTTATGTTTTGGTGAATATAGCAACTCCCTCTTTTGCCCGGAAGGAAAATAAAGGATGTTTTGTGAGAACTGAAGGCTGACCTGGTTTTAATAGAATTGAGGTATATGGCCGGTGAAGGGCAAATTATATTAACCGTCACTGATAATTTAAACTAATATTAATACAACTATACCCCTGCGTTTCAGGTTCATTTGATAAATTTGCCTGTGTCGCATGGATAATTTAGGTTTTAAAGACAATTACTGGACTTTCACCCCTGAGGATTTGTTAGCCAGATTGCAATCTGGCAAGGATGGTATTTCGGATGAGGAGGCCGCGCAAAGACTGGCGGCATCGAAAAGCAAAATTAAAACGCCTTCGCAATTCCGGCGCGATGTGGTGTTGTTCCTCTCACAGTTTAAAAGCCCGCTGGTTTTATTGCTGGTAGTTGCCGTGATGTTATCGGCACTGTTAGGCCAGGGTTCTGATGTAATTATTATCCTGTTTATTTTATCGGCAACGGGGATACTTAGTTTTTTCCAGGAGCGCAATGCGGGCAAAGCGGTTGAGAAGCTCCGTTCCATGATAAGCACTAAGGTAAATGTTGTGCGTGGCGGAGTAACAAAGGAAATACCCAGCGCCCTGATAGCACCCGGTGATATACTGGTTCTTGAATCGGGTGATATTTTACCTGCTGATTGTGTTTTGCTTGAATCGAAAGACCTGTATACCAATGAAGCTTCACTGACCGGCGAATCGTACCCTGCCGAGAAAGAAGTTGGTATTTCTGATGCAGACGCAGGTTTAAGCAAACGGAAGAATGTGCTTTACCAGGGGGCCAGTATTGTAAGTGGTAAAGCAAAAGCGCTGGTGGTGCTGATTGGGAAAGACACTGTGCTGGGCCAAACCGCCCAACACCTTTCGGCGCCGGTAGAGGAAACTGCTTTTGAAAAAGGTATCCGCCAATTTGGTTTTCTGCTGATGCGGGTAACGGTGTTTTTATCCATATTTATTTTTATACTGAATGTGGTTTTTCATAAACAGGTATTTGATTCGATGCTGTTTAGCCTGGCACTGGCCATTGGCATGGCGCCCGAACTTCTGCCGGCTATTATGACCATAGCTATGAGCCGCGGAGCCAAAAGAATGGCTGACCAGAAGGTAATTATCAAAAAGCTTTCTTCAATTCAAAACCTTGGGGAGGTAAATGTGCTGTGTTCTGATAAGACGGGAACTCTGACTGACGGGGTACTAAAAATAGAATCGGCGATTGATACCACCGGCAAAGAAAGTGTTAAAGTGAGAACCTTTGCTTACCTGAATGCATTTTTTGAAACCGGTTTCCCTAACCCGATGGACGAGGCTCTGCGTGGTATGCAGGGAATTGATGTTACCGGGTATGCCAAGGCAGATGAAGTGCCTTATGATTTTATACGCAAGCGTTTGAGTGTGCTGGTAACCAAAAACGGGCAATGCATTTTAATTTGCAAAGGGGCATATAAAAACATTATTGAAGTATGCACCCAGGCCGAACTCAGTGATGGAACAATAGTGCCTGTAACTGAGGTGCAGCAGGCTATTGAGGCGCTTTACCTGAAATACAGCAATGAAGGTTTCAGGGCTATAGGGGTTTGTTACAAGAACTTTGAACCCAATAAGGCATGTATTAAAGACGATGAACACGCCATGGTATTTGCGGGGTTTGTTCATTTGTTTGACCCACCCAAACCTGATGTGCTGGATACCATAAACAAGCTGCATGATATAGGTATATCGTTTAAAATGATAACCGGCGATAACCAGCTTGTTGCAGCATATATTGCCAACCAGATTGGCATGCCGGACCCTGTAATTTTAACGGGCAGGGACCTGCAGAAAATAAGCCCTGAAGCATTGGTGCTGCGGGCACAGCAAACCAACATATTTGCTGAAATTGAACCCCAACAAAAGGAGAGCATTATACTTGCCCTGCAAAAGGCAGGTAACACCGTTGCTTACATGGGTGACGGCATTAACGATGTTAGCGCCATTAACGCTGCGGATGTGGGTATCTCCATCAACAATGCGGTTGACGTAGCCAAAGATGCTGCTGATGTGGTGTTGCTTGAAAAGGACCTCCTGGTACTGCGCGCCGGGGTTGTGGAAGGCCGCCGCACCTTTGTGAACACCCTTAAATATATCTACATCAACACCGGGGCAACCTTTGGTGATATGTTCAGTGTGGCGATTGTATCGCTTGTATTGCCGTTTTTACCTATGTTGCCTGAACAGATTCTGTTGACCAACTTTTTAACGGACTATCCCTACATGGCCGTTGCCAGTGATAATGTTGACGAAGACCAGCTACATAAACCCCAGCGCTGGCAACTGAAACAGATAAAGAATTTTATGATTGTGTTTGGGTTGCACAGTGCCGTGTTTCATTTTATAACTTTCTGGGTGTTGTATGGTATGTACCGCACCTCGCCGGGCATTTTTCAGTCGGCATGGTTTTTAGAGGAAGTTTTTGTTGAATTGCTGATATTGTTTGTTGTGCGCACGCACCATTCTATATTCCGCAGCAGGCCGGGTAAGTGGTTGTTTATCCTTAATTCAACCGCCTTTGTTATTACCCTTATTTTGCTGTTTACGCCGCTGGGCCATATTATTAAACTACAGCCTTTGCCAGGGCAGTTAATAGCCATTATATCCGGTATACTTCTTGCTTATACCATTACTGCCGAAATGCTTAAACTGGTATTTTTTAAAAACAGCGATTAGAAGTAACCTGCCCTGCTGACTGCCCGATTTGCAAATGCCCTTCAAATATCCGGACTGATAAAAAACATGGTTAACGGTGACCATGGACATACTATTTATTTAGCGTATATCGCGAACTTTATGATGTGATTTTTAAATAATTAATTAACCGATGTAACCGCCCCACATTATGTCATACCCAATTGCATTATTCGCCATACTTTTTTTTGATTTTGCAGTTATCATGCTCCAGATAAGATACGCTATACGGCACAGCAGTCAGGCCCGTAAGGTGATGTTTCCGGATACTATTTACTCTGGCATGCAATCGAATGTGTCAGATACAAAATTTACCGGTGAGTATCAAAAAATGAAAATAGTGAAGATAGTTCACCACGAACAGCAGTGCGCCTGAGAGGGTGAACGACAAATTTCCCTTTTGCTGCCTCGCTAACCCTCTAACTCCCGGGGCTGGAGAACCGCTTCCCAGGCAAAAAGGGAAATTTGTGGTACACCCGCCTGAGAGGAAAAAGCCAGTTGCAATTTTATGATGCTATGAAATGCCGCAGTTTGCCGGGCAATTCTGTTGATATAATAAACATGCCTGCCCGGCGAATTAAATTATCAGCTGATATTTAAATGTATGATATTTGCAGCCACAAGAACATAAGATGAAAAAGGATAAAAAGGAAAAGAAAAAGGCCGGTATATGGCTTGATCATACTGTTGCCCATTTAATAAAAATGAAAAACGGGAAAATGGTGGTGGAGAATGTTTTTTCGGGGGTTGAATCGCAGCTGCGTTACCCTGGCGAAACCGCTACGGGAACCAAGCTGGGCAAATCACGCTCTACCAACAAAGAATACGGCAAGCATCAGCGCGAGCAAAACCAACTGCACGATTATTATAAAGTGCTTACCGGCATTATTGAAAAGTACGATACTATATACCTCTTTGGCCCATCAACCGCCAAAAAGGAGCTGATGAACTGGATACGCGATAAAAAGCAAATATCCGGCAAAACATTTATCATGGATTCGGCTGAGGAATTGACCTTTAACCAGATGGTGGCGAAGGTGAAGGCTACGCTTGGTGAGGGTTAAGTTAACCGGTTAAGTTCCATTCATCATCAGCACTGATTCGTTGTATCTGCCGGTTTATTGAGCAACATATTAAGAACTGTTTACCATCAATTCCACTTTGTATAGCATGTAACGCTCTACAACAAGTGTAAAATTATGCCCGCGCTTCGCATTTTTTTAGTTAAAAAACAGACCATAACAGCAGGCTTTCCGTTAGAATAATATTATGGAGACTATAGCTAAAAACGCCACTGCGCAAAGCCGCCTGGCACAATTGGAAACAGAAAGTCAAAACATTATAGAAAATTACCTGAAACAGGTAGCTACCGATGCAAATTCATTAAACCTGAAAAACCTGCAAAGCAAGTTAAAAGAGGTGCGTAGCGAGCAATGGCAATTGTTTGATAAACTTGCGCCACGCGCAGAATTTTTAACCCGCTTTTCTGCTGCGGCTTAAACGGGTTTCTTCAAAACAAAACAGCCGCCCCTTTTATGAGGAACGGCTGCCTTGCAATTTTCAAAAAAAGCAATGCTTTACTGAATTGATATTTTCTTTGAGGCAAAACCTTCAGGTGTACGAAGTTGAAGGATATACAAGCCTGATGCACATTTACCGAGGTCGATTGAGTTGTTATAAAGGCCCACAATATCTAATTGTTTGGTATACACAGCGCGTCCGCTCATATCTATTACAACTATCTCACCATTTAACCTGCGGCCGGCATTAATCTGCACATCGAATTTACCGCTGTTGGGATTTGGATAAACGGTCATTGAAGAGTTAAGCTCTGAGTTGAAATCGTTAATGCCACTGGTGGGCCTGCATGGGTTGCCGGGCCTAACCACATTTAAGTCAGCTGTAAATGGATTGCGCTGATTGCTTTGAAGAAACTGAAGCGATAAAGTAGTATCGCCTGCCGGCCAAAAGCCGGGGTACCCTGCGGTATAGAACGACATAGTGCCCCAGTAATGCAGGGAGTAAGTACCTGTGGTATCGTTGGTGGTGCCTGCAATGCTATAGCAGGCATGGGTTTGAGGATAAACGTGTCCGTTGGGCGGGTTAAAGCTATCGGTAATGCCGGTAGGGAAACCTGTAATGGAATCAATTACGAGCGAATCCATGTGGAGCCAGAAAGAGGTGTCAAGAAATGCATTAAATGGAGGAAGGGTTTGCAGGTTTAGCGAGTCCCAGAGGTAAACATGCAGGGTTTGGTTGTAATACATGCCTGAATCTATACAGGGCAGGCTATCAGGGGCAGGGCTGAAAAATGCTGTGCTGGTATCGTTAGTGCACTGCGCCGATACCATGCCTGCACTGAAAATAAGGGCAATAATAAGGGAATAAATTTTTTTCATGTCGAATGGGGTTTTACGTTTTTTAAGGGGTTTTTTGAAAAAAAGGAACATCGGCATTCAATTCGGATGTGGTACGTTGCTTGTTAATGCAAAGCTAAAAAATGGGAAAGTTTGAGGGTTTAAGGTGTGTTATATAAATATTATCAAATTGCAAACAATTGAAGATGAAAAAGGCCTTTGGCATAGGGCTTCAGGCTTTTAGGTATAATGTATTTAGCATGCAGTTGAGTAATTTACTCCACCTTTGTGTCAATAATAAAAACATTGCCGATGCCCTGGACAACTGACCATTACCCGGTTTCGATGAAACACCTGCCTGAGGAAGTGCGCAACAAGGCGATTGAAATTGCCAATGCGCTTTTGCGTGAAAGTAAATTTGCTGAGGAAGGTATTTTGATTGCCACAGCCATTAGTCATGCTGAAACATGGGCGGCCAACAGGGGTATAGACACTGATTTTGATCACCGCGGGTAAGGGTTTATATGATATTTATCTTACCGTGCCGCCATTCCATTTTGCTTAACTTTACATGGATTATGAATAATAAATAGTTATATGTAATGCGGCAGATGTGGTGTGTTTTTATTTTAACCATCATTTTGATTCAAACAGTAAACGCGCAGGTTGATACGTTACGTGCTGTGCCTAAAAACGATTCGGTTGAAATGAGCAAACTAATGGATGTTTGCGACCTGGCTGAGAAGGTGTTTAAAACCAGGCTGCGTATAGCCAAAGTAAACCAAAATGTTGACGGCCCTTTCTTTACCATCCTGCCTTCGCCGGGGTATTCGGTAACTACGGGGGTTACAGGTGTGCTGGCAGGCGATATTTCGTTTTACAGCAACAAAAAAGAAAAAGGTAACCTATCGTTTTTTACGTATAATTTTCAATACTCCCAATATAAACAGGTGCTTACACAATCTTTGTCCACTTTATTTTTCGGGCACGATAAATGGCAGCTTAACGGTGATTGGCGCTATTTTAATTTCCCCACTTACACCTGGGGTTTGGGTAGTTTTACAACCGATGCTGATATGCAGGCAGTAGATTATAGTTACCTGAGGATGTACGAAACGGTATTATACCGCATTGGAACAAATATACTTGCAGGCGCAGGCTACAACCTTGATTATTACTGGAATATCAGGTATGGGGGCCAAAATATTATACCGCCAACAGGAGCATTAAAATACGGAGTAAGCCCTCAAAGTATTTCTTCAGGCCCGACTTTAAATCTGATTTACGACAGCCGCGATGATATTCATAGCCCTACTACGGGTTCGTACTATAGCTTTCAGTTTGGCACTTATCAGAAAGCGCTTGGCAGCAGCAGTAATTATAACAGCATAATTATTGATTGCCGCCAATACTTTAAAATGCCCACCAGACAACGCAGCAGCAGCCTTGCGTTCAGGGCATATGTTTGGTTAACGCCCGGAGGAACCTGCCCTTACCTGGACCTGCCGTACACCGGAGGTGATACCTACAATACCATGGCCCGCGGCTATGCCGAGGGCCGCTATCGCGGGCCCGGACTGCTTTACTTTGAAGCTGAATACCGTTTTGCGATAATGAAAAACGAGTTAGTGGGAGGTGTGATATTTGCCAATCTCCAATCGGTAAGCCAATGGCCTGATAATAATTTTGCAGGATGTTTACCCGGGGCCGGCATAGGACTGAGGGTAAAACTCAACAAATTTTCGCATACCAACTTTGCCGCCGATTACGGCGTTGGTATCCGTGGCGCCCGCGGGTTTTCGTTAGACGAATATGAAGCTTACTGAAATTATATGTTTAGGTATAGTGCATATAATGCGTTAAACGACATAGGGTAAGTGTATGCGACGTTTGTCCTGAATAACTTTTGCCCGAATCGTTTTTGTTAATACATTTGTAATATTATTTACCTTTAAAAACAAAGCATTATGAAAAGAAATATACAACTACTGATTACCGGTGTTGCTATTGTTATCCTGGCTGCCAACCTGGCGTCGTGTACGTCGTACAGGAGCATTGCTTCAAGGCCCGACGGGCATAACCATTACAGGCCTGATCTGGCATCACTACGAATTGCAAAACACCACCACGATAACGGGGTTAAAGTGAAAGCTGCTGATGCTACTGCTTGTGACGACCAAACCTCTGCCACAACTAAGCCAGCCAAAAAACAACCTAAATTTATTGCTGAATTAACCGGCGATGCACCTATGCAGATGCGTTTACCTAAATATGCGGTTGACGGCATGGATGACGATAAGATGGAGAAAGTAAATGATGCACTGGCTAAATATTCAAATCATAAAGTGTCGCTGGCTAAAACTTCGAACGGAAGGATAGTGTTAAAAGCAGATTCCCGGAAGGAGTTTATGAAGCTTACCAAGGTGCTTTTTAATGAGCGCAAAGCAGCAGCCCCTATCAGTGAAGAAGCGCAGGATATACTGGCATTAGTTGGCGGTATATGTGGTATTGTTGCTATTGCCCTTTGCCTTGTTCCGTGGGCCAACTATTTGTCTTTCCCTACGGGTATTGCCGGTATTGTTCTGGGCGCATTGAGCCTTCATTCAGAGCGCAGGCATAAATGGGCTTTACTGGGCATTATTTTAGGCTCCATCGGCCTTTTCCTTGCTATTGTAATGACTGTGGTATACACCTTCTTCTTATATGGCGTTTTGATATAGAACCTGATAATGCTAAAATAAAAGCGCCACCCATTGAAGGGTGGCGTTTTTATTTACCCGGGGTTTTGGGTTTGGGATTGCCAGTATGGCCGGCTTTTTTGCCGACCACAAAATGACATTTAAGACATTTTAAAAATACCTATATGTAGGTATTGCTTTTTGCTTAAAGCCGGCGTAACCTTGTGGTTATAATCGCTAAACAATGAGATACCCCTTTTTCCTGTTTTCCATCGTGTTTATTGATTTTATCGTTGTATTCCTTAAAATCAAGTATGCCAGCTATATTGCTGCCAAAGGCGAAGGCACTTTAGTGCGGGGCAGCGGTTTGGGTAATCCGCATTCAGTTGCGCGGATGATTAAGGTAAAAGACAATGAGCCTTTGCCGGCCGGCGAAGAGCAGCAATTAAAGGTTTTAAATGTGAGCCAGCGTAGCAACCAGCTTAATCCGTGGCCGCAGGATTAAGGGAGAACCTATCAGTAATTTACATACTTACAGGTTTAAATATATTAGTTTAAATCCTGGCTCATCAATTTCTACTCCCCACAAAAATACCCGCAGGTTAGGCTGCGGGTATTTTATTTTTACAGAGCGGAAGGCGCATTATTTCAGCCGTCTGAAGTCTTTTAATTTGTGATGTTCGATAATGGAATCTATCTCAGGCACTATGTTTTTAAAGCTGTAACGGCTGCCCAGGCTATACAGCTGTGTTATTGGGTCTTTATCAATAATCTGATTATAAAGGTCGTTAGGGTCTGGCGCCTGGCTTAGTTTTGCATATTCTTCATAAGTAAGCCTTAAAAATGCGGTGTTAATGGTTATGCCCCTGTTATCAAGCAGGTAACCTTTAGCCAGTGGAGTTGGGTAAGCAAGCTGCCCACCGAAGTAAACATCCTGCGGGGCGGGGTACGATACAATTTTAGATTTATCATTGCTGAGGGTAACCGGTACGTTTTTGCTGTAGTCGGCCCGTGTTTTGTATATGATTGTTTGCGGGCCGGCCCGGTGCGGCCCTGTCATGCCCTGTTGCGGAATACAGCAAACGGCAGTTGCCATTATTGCTATGGCAAATAATATGGTTTTTATCATTGGCATTTTGGAGCGGTTTTGGTTTTTATTAAACCGNNGCATTATGCTTACAAATGTATTTAATTATCATCGGTTCTAACCGCGTCATTTTATTTTGTTCAATCTTTCGGCATACGCTTATTACCTTTGCATCAAAATTTTATTGATGCGGTTTTTTACTGTTTTGTTGCTTGTGCTACTTACATTTTGGGCCCGAAGCCAGGATACTATTTACGTAGTGCTATCGCCTTTCACACCCGGCTACCAGATCCCGCAGGATTTTGCGGGGCTGTCGTTCGAGAAGAATTCTTTGAACCGCGGATACTGGGGGCCATCGAAAGATACGCTGATACAGTTTTTTAAAACGTTGCAAATACAGTCGGTACGTATTGGGGGCAATTCGGTAGATAAGGATACACTTAGTAATATTGCCACCGGTACCCGGTATACTGTGGCAAACCTGGATAGTTTTTATCAATTTATACAAGGGGCTGGTTGCCAGGTATTGCACGGGCTTAACTTTGGCGGATATTTTAACCCTTCCTTAGCATCAAAAGAAGTGGATTACGTAACGGGGAAATATGCAGCCAACATGAGGGGCTTTGAAGTTGGTAACGAGCCCGACCTTTACCACAGCAACGGCCTGCGGCCTGCCAATTATAATGTGGCAGATTATGATTCGCAATACCGGGTGTATTACGATACTATACTTTTTTACAATGCCACTGCCCGGCTTACGGGGCCGGTGGCTGCTACCGATTACACTACTTTTACCCTTCCTTTTTGCAGGGATATGCATGGGTTGTTTACTATGCTTACCCAGCATTATTATGTGGCCGGGGCCAATTCGCTGAATAATCATGAACAGATTATAAACCTGCTTAACCCGGTACACCAGGTTTCGTTACTTACAGAGGTAAATGCATTGGTGCAGTGTGCCGATAGCGCCGCTGTGCCGTTTAGAATGGCTGAGTGTAACTCGCTTTACAACGGCGGACAGTATGGGGTAAGCGATGCGTTTGCCTCGGCACTTTGGGCGCTGGATTATATGTACGGGCTGGCAACCACCGGTTGCGTGGGCGTAAATTTTCATGGTGGATTAGGTGGGGCGTATACATCGCTGGCGTATAGTAACGGTGTATATTCGGCGCGGCCAATCAGTTATGGTATTATGGCTTTTAATGCGGGTAGCCGGGGACGGCTGATACCTTGCCATGTTACCGGCAATACCATAAACCTGAGCGTTTACAGCACTATTGATAGTTTAAATAATATTTATACTACAGTTATAAATAAAGACACACTGCGGAATGCTGTGATACAATTTAATACCGGAAATGCATTATATGATACAGCAGCCTATATTACGTTGTATGCGGATTCGCTGGGCGATACAACGGGGGTTACACTGGGCGGGCAAACAGTGGCTGCTGATGGCACCTGCCAACCTTATGCATGGCAATACCTGCATGTAGATTCGGGACAGGTGCAATTGCCTGTGCGGGCGGGCTCGGCGGTTATTATAAAGTTTAGTATTGATACTGCGGCGGTTGATACCGTAAATACGGGTTTTAAAGGGACAAAGAACCAGGGCTATGGCCTTTATCCAAACCCGGCTTACGATAGATTATATGTTACCTCGCCTGCCGGTATGGCTTATGCATTGACTGTTTTTGATATGTTTGGAAATGCGGAATTTACCCAAACTATTACTGCGCCTCAAACCCTGCTCAACATATCGGGACTGAGTGAGGGAATGTATTTTGTGGGGGTGGTAAATAACGGAAGTGCGGTGTATACTCAAAAATTTATGAAGCAATAAATGGCCTTCAAAAATCAGTTGGTGAGGTACATTTCTATGGCATCTGAAATTTCAGTCCATGCCCGCTGTTTGGCTTCGGCCGCAGCTTTAAATTTTATGTGTGTGTGATTCAGGTTAAATACGCAAAGATTGTCTTCGCCTGTGATTTCAATTTGAAGGGAAGTATCTGCTTCATCGGGTTTTTCAAAGCCGGTAACGTTCCAGGCGGCGGTTATCCTGTGACTGGTAATTTCAATAAAACGGCCGGAGATTACCCCGCGGTTATTAAAGGTTAAACGGAAAAGCCCACCAGGTATGAAATCGTTTTCGACCATATCTGCGCCGGTCAACTTAAAAACGGTGTTGTTTTTGAATAGTTCGAAAATTACCCCGGGATTGGCGTTGTAGGTTTTTGTGATGGATACGGAATATTCGGGTTGGTTGGGCATGGCGGGGCTTTGAAACTATTATTTCTGAATAATTTTAACGATCAGAAAGGAGCGGCTACAGAGAAACGAAAATATTATGCTGCTACTTTAATATGTCTTTCTCTTGTAGGCATAGCTCTAAAAATTTTACCATTTATCTGACAACCCCCTTTTGCATGTTGTGGATGAGCAGCATTTATTGTGGGGTCATTGGGGTCAATGTTAAATTGTGCTTTACCCCATTGTTTAAAAAAGAAAGGGACATCTGCATCACTACATTGTTTCTGAATATCTTTTACCCACTTGTATTCTAAAGGCCTTGCTTTATGTCCGGATTCTCCTCCTACAATTGCCCAATCAATATTATCAAGATTTAAATTTGGAAGAGGTCCTATCAATGGTTCAAGCGAAAGGAATTTTATATAAGCGTTTGTTTTGCGCAAGAAGTCAATTCGTTCAGTTACCAGGTCATTTTCAACTGAAACCCCCATCCAGATATTTTTAGTCCAGTTTAGTTTTTCGTGGTATTTAAATAATATATCACCGCGTTTGGTCAAAACCTGGTAAGTATGTTGAGGCGTCTCGTTCATTACTTTAAATACTTGTTTAATGAATGAGAGCGGTACATCTTTATGAAATAAATCGCTCATGGAGTTTACAAAAATAAGACTTGGCTTTTTCCATTCATACGGAGCGCCAAGCGAAGATGGGTGAATAGTTATTTCAAAGTCGTTTTTATACTTTTCTACGCCCATAGCTTTTAATCTATGCGACATTACTTCAGCATAACAGAATTTACACCCGGCGGATAATTTATTGCATCCGGTGGTCGGATTCCATGTTTTTTCTGTCCATTCAATATTAGATTGTGCCATAGGTCGTAAGTTTAAATTTTGCTCTCTTATTATCTTCTTTAAAATGTTTATAATCAATATAAAATGCCCCTTTTCTAGCTTTCTGTCCGTTGGATGTCACTACCTCGACCTTATTGTTGTTTTGCCAATTGTAAAAAATTTCATTTATGTGTTTTGTAAGGAAACCTGCTCTTAAAGTAAATTCATAAAGCTCGCCGTTATATCGCGGAACTTCTTCAAGAAAGGTGTATAGTTTTTCTTCCAACGGATTTGTTTTTTGTTCAACAAATAAACTTGGTGTGTTGTTGGTAAAGTTCCAACCTTTTCCCTGTTCTGTATCAATCTCCCATTTAGCCTCCAGCATTTTTTCAAATCCTTTAATATGCGATGAAAAAAAGAAAAGGCAAAAAACAGTTTGAGGATCCTTTTGAATGGTAAATGTATCAACAAACTTATCTTCTAAATAATTTTTAAATCCGTCTTTAAGCTGCTCAATAAACTTCCACACAGAATCATTTTCTCTCCAATCTTTATACGAAGTGATTTCTTCAATGAAGTCTTTTAAGGACTCTGGTGTTCCATTGGAATCAAAACGGTACATAAATTGAGTTGGTAGGAAAAGAAGAACTTCTGAATTTCCTTTAGCCAATAAATTCTTAATGTCACTTGCTCTGATATGTTTATATCCGTATGGGTCTATAAAAATGAAAGCTTTTTGTTTTCGCAGTTTTGGAATAATCTCCATCAAACGCGACAATTCCAAACTATATTCGTTGGAGGTGTATTCAATCTCCCCAAAGGATGGATAATATAATGATTTATCTTTAATTGATTGTTTGACTTTTTCGACTTTTGCTTTTTCAATATCATTGAAGGAACAATCAATTGGTGGTATTTTGTTTAATTTCGCCTGGTTGATAAAGTGTATGTCTTTAACTTGACGCATAATTACCAACGGACTTCCTTCTCCTAAATTTTCATATGTACCTTCGCCGCAGAAAAGGTCGTATATTTTTATTCTTTCGGTATATCTATCATTGACAATAATATTTAAATATCTTTTTAAATATTCCCCTAACAGTCTAACCTTTGCCTGAGAATGATCGAGCAGTTGAGTCTTTGAATCTTTTTTCATAATTGAATATTTCACACAAAAATACTAATAATTTTAGTATTCCAAGGGCCTTTCAATGATTATTAAGCCCAAAGTTTGTTGAATAGTCTTAACTTATTAATTGCAATGCGTTTAATGCGACGGGCTCTTGATGCCAAAGAATTCTAAATAGTACTTCAAAAATCTTTTAATATTGCCCGCGCAAAAAAAACCTATGGATAAACTGTTATTTACACCCGGCCCCCTTACTACCAGCAAAACCGTTAAAGAAGCCATGCTGCATGATTATGGCAGCCGCGACACTACGTTTGTGAACCTGGTAAAGGAGATACGCACGCAGCTTCCGCTATTGGGGCATGTAAGTAAAGAAACGGGTTACGAAACGGTTATTATGCAAGGCTCGGGAACTTTTGGGGTTGAGTCGGTGATTTCATCGGCAGTGCCGAGAACGGGTAAGTTGCTGATTGCCATTAATGGTGCATACGGGCACCGGATAGCGAACATGGCAAAAATACACGGTATACCATACAGCACGATTGTGCGCGGAGAAGACCAGTTAATTACCCCACAGGATATTGAGGCTGAACTGGCACAAAACACTTATACGCACCTGGCTGTAATACATTGCGAAACCACCAGCGGGGTTATTAACCCTGTTACCGAAATTGGCGCCGTGGCCGCCAAACACAACCTTACTTATATTGTTGACAGCATGAGCGCTTTTGGCGCGGTGCCGGTTGATATTGCCAAAGCACAAATACACTTTTTAGTAAGCAGCAGCAACAAGTGCATTGAGGGTGTGCCGGGCTTTTCGTTTGTTATTGCCAACGTGGAAAAACTGCATCAATGCAAAGGCCACGCTGATACGCTGGTGCTTGACCTGCATGCGCAATGGATTGCCCTTGAAAAGGACGGGCAGTTCCGTTTTACGCCGCCTACGCATGCTTTGCTGGCCTTCAGGCAGGCGTTGCGCGAACTGGATGAGGAGGGAGGTGTAGCAGCACGCAGCAAACGTTACCAGCAAAACTGCAAAGTGCTGGCAGAAGGCATGAAGGCACTTGGCTTTAAAGAATACCTGCCCGAAAATGTGCGTGGTTATATTATCAATACATACCTATATCCTGAATCGCCGAATTTTAAGTTTACTGAGTTTTATAACCAGCTAAATAACCGTGGGTTTGTAATTTATCCAGGTAAGCTTACGCAGGCTGATTGTTTCAGGGTGGGTAATATCGGGCGTATAGATGAAGCTGATATACAGGCGCTGTTACAGGCGATTGGTGAGGTGAAGGGGGAGATGGGTTTTTAACAGGTTAATACCCGATGCCTCATCCTTTAATCCAGAACAGATTTGTTTTCTTTTAATTGTATTAGATTTGACGTAATCTATTATTTGAATTTGAAATAGATTCCTTAATCCTATTTTAATGAAGTACTACACCAACGTTTTAAAAAACTATATCAACCTAACCGGCCGCACCGGGCGGAAGGAATTCTGGATGTTTACTTTAATCAATTTGGTTTTTGCAATACTTGCCATGTTGGTTGACAGGCAATTGGGCATTTGCTTTAAAATGGAAATAGGCTATGGTTTGCAAACGTTGCCATTCGGTTATTTTTTCGCGCTTTATTTGCTGGCTACATTAGTGCCAACGCTGGCCTTGCAGGTAAGGCGATTACATGACGTGGGTAAAAGCGGGTGGTTTTTCTTTATTTGTCTTATACCGGTTATTGGTATTATTTATTTGCTGGTACTGTACTGCACCGATAGTAATGCAGGTAATAATGGTTACGGGCCTAATCCGAAATTGTAAAGGAGTGCATAACCATTCAGATATTCGTTTAGTTGCGATTCTCACCTCTCCCTGCGCCCCTTCCGGAGGGGGATATTGCCAATTTTCGCATAGCGAAAATTGGTTTAACCCATAATTTATTATAAGGACTTATAATTCAGCAACACCGCCCCATTACTAAAGGTCCTGGTTCCTGTAAGTTTAAGATTAAATGATTTCTCCAGCCCTTTGAATATTGAAGTGCCATTGCCTATGGCTACCGGGTCAACCAGCAACTGGAGTTCATCAAGCAGGCCATGACTTGCGCATTGGGTTAGGATGCTGCCACTGCCGAGGATGGTCATGGTGGTTCCTTGCTGTTTAAGGCGTTTTATTTCTTCGGGCAGGTTATCTTTTACTAACCGGGTATTGTTCCAGTCGGCTTTTTCAAGCGTGCGTGAGAAAACAATTTTGTTGTTGTTGTTCATTCCGTCGGCAACGGGTTTCATGGTTTCCATTGCATTAGGTGAGGTCCAGAAGGAGGCCATCATCTGGTAAGTTGTGCGGCCGAAAATGAGGGTACTGCCGCTGCTAAGCCCTTTCATTGAAAGTTCCATGCCTTCAGGGCCATGGTTATGCCAGCTGATGTCTTCGTTGGGGCCTTTGAAGTAGCCGTCTAGTGAGATGAAGAGGAATGCGCCGAGTTTGCCCATGGGGGTTTGATTTTGTTGGGTGAAATTAGGGAAAATGCTTTAGAGGCATTTCGCACGGAGTTTAACAGCCGAGGAATACATTTTTTGGACAGGTGGGCAGTGGGTGCACTACTTCACAGGTTATTGAGTTTTCAGTGCAAAATAATGAAGTTAGAACCTTCGTGGTTTGGAAGTTGTTATAGCGCTGATTTTGAATTAAAGGGCTAAAAAATGAGGACAGTTTATTGGTTTGGCGGGCGGGTAGCCCGCTTTGCCATATTCTCTGTATCTTCGCGGGCTATTTTATGAGTAAGAAAGGGAAAATACTGGTGGCTATGAGCGGGGGGATTGACTCTACCGTGGCTGCGGTTATGCTGCACGAGCAGGGGTATGAAGTGGTGGGTATTACCATGAAGACCTGGGATTATGCAACGTCGGGCGGAAGTAAGAAGGAAACGGGGTGCTGTTCGCTTGATTCGATTAATGATGCGCGGCAGGTGGCTGTGGATTTGGGTTTCAGCCATTTTATTATTGACATCCGCGAGGAGTTCGGCGATTTTGTGATTGACAATTTTGTGGACGAGTACCTGGCGGGCCGCACGCCTAACCCCTGCGTATTGTGCAACACACACATAAAGTGGGAGGCCCTGCTTAAACGTGCCGATATGATGGATTGCGAGTTTATTGCCACCGGCCATTATGCACAGTTACGTAAAGAGAATGAGCGATATGTGATTTCGAAAGGGCTGGATAGGAATAAGGACCAGAGTTATGTGCTATGGGGTGTTAGCCAGCAATGTTTAAGCCGCACGGTGTTTCCGGTAAGTAAGTTTCATAAGCCTGAGATTAAGCAAATGGCGCGGGATATGGGCTATGTGGAACTGGCCAACAAAGGTGAAAGTTATGAAATATGTTTTGTGCCCGATAACGATTACCGGGGCTTTTTAAAGCGCCGCGAACCGGGGCTTGAAGAGAAAGTTGCCGGTGGTAATTTTGTGGATGCAACCGGTAAGGTATTGGGCAAGCACCAGGGCTATCCGTTTTATACTATTGGCCAACGCAAAGGTTTAGGCATGGCGTTTGGCAAGCCTGTTTTTGTAACTGAGATTATACCTGAAACCAATACCGTTGTATTGGGCGGGGAAGAAGACCTGAACCGCACCGGCATGTGGGTGGGTAAACTGAATTTGCAGAAGTACGAAAGCATTGCACCGGGTACACAGGCTCTAACCAAAGTGCGGTATAAGCACGATGGGGAATCGAGTATATTAACGCAGATGGATGGCCGTATGAAGGTTGAGTTTATGACTGAGGTTTCGGCTATTGCGCCGGGACAGAGTGCTGTTTTTTACGAGGGGGAGGATATGATAGGAGGGGGGATTATTTTTTCGAATTTTAGTTTAACTAATTAATATTGCCCGTCATTGCGAG
>PMXD01000078.1 GCA_003165895.1 Bacteroidota bacterium
AATCCAATAGAACGCTGATTTATTATGATTCTTATGATGGAATTATGATTTTGAATACAATGTTTTTTAACCCTATAAATCCCAAGCCGACTTAGAGATTACTAAGATGAGCGTAGGATAAGCAGCTTTAATTAGCAAAAAAAGATCACCGTATTGATCATAAAAATCATAATAAATCAGCGTTCTATTGGATTCAGGCTGTTTTAGCCTCGGCAGCTTTGGCTCGTAGTTTCAGCGCTTGCTTTTTAGCGCCTATATTGTAAAGTATCTGGAAGATAGTGAATACCACTGCAAAGTAAGCAAAGGCAGCTACCGTAACCCATCCGCCCCAGGGAACAATGTTTAAAACCAGCAGCATTACAAATGGAAGAGGTATAAGCGAAGCAACAATAAGTGTTACGGCTACCATAATATCTGAAAGGCCCAGGTAAGCCAGGTGGTGGGTAATATGGTCTTTACCTCCCACAAAAGGCGATTGCCTGCGCAGCAGCCTGCGGAAAGTAACAGTAGTAGTATCAATTAAAGGAACGCTAAACAACAGCATAGGCACCACAAATTGCCTTAACTGAATAAACACGGTAACATTAGGGTCTTTAAAGTTCCAGAAAAACAGGATACTGGTTGAAGCCAGGAACACCCCTAAAAACTGGCTGCCCGTATCGCCCATATAAATGCGCGATGGATGCCAGTTAAAAAACAGAAAGCCAAAAAGCGCACCCAACACGCCTATCAGCATAACCAGGTAAAAAGCGCTTAAAGACGGCGCGCTAAGCGCAATAATGGATATAAGGCCTATAATAATACATATGGAAATGCTGGTGGTAATGGCATCCATGTTATCAAGCATGTTTATCGAATTCATCAGGCCTATAACCCATAAAATGGTAATGATAAAATCAAGGGCAGGGCTTCCTGATACCCGGATGTATACATCTGAAATAATAAGGATAAAAGCACACGATAATTGCAAAATAAATTTAGCCAGGGGGTTGGTGTTATAGGCGTCATCGGCCAAACCTAAAATAAAACCCAGGCTGGTAGAGGCAATAATGCCTATCAGGTGTTTATCAAGCAGGTAGTCTGTTTGCCGGGGCAGCGTTCCGATAACAGAAATTGAGATTAGAAAAACGATAAAGAATGAAATACCCCCAATAGCGGGTTTTATATTGGCCGACCACCGCACCTGGTTTATCTCGCCCTCGTTACGGGCGCCCAAATTGAAAGAGAATTTTAAAAAAAGCCAGTTAATCAGAAACGAAAAGAACGCGCTGATCAAAAAGAACAGCGCTAAAAACGTGACCAGATATTGCGGATCAAGAATCATAATTTGTTATTTCTCACCCAAAAGCCTTGCCAGAAACGATTTAGACTTTTTCTTTGTTTCAGTAGTATAATAGCCTTCGGCATATTTACTTCCATAATAACCGTAGCCATAACCGTAACCGTAACCATAATTATAGCCATAGGTATTTCCGTAACCATATCCGTAACCGGACGCACCGCGGCCAAAATCATTAATAATTACCGATAGGTTTTTAACCTTGCTTTCCGTAATAGTCCGGTTAATTGAATGAACAAAAGCCCTGTTGGAATATGCCGCGCGCAGAATGTAAATCGGATAATCGGAAATTTTAAGAATTTCAAGGGCGTCCGTTACAAGTCCGATAGGGGGGGTATCAATAATAACGTAATCATATTTTGTTTTCAAATACTCCAAAACCTCAGGAAGTTTAGGAAGCAAAATAAGCTCGGAAGGATTAGGAGGTACCGGGCCCGAAGTAATAAAATCAAGGTTCGGTATGCCCGACTCCATAATACAGTCGTCCACCTTGGTTTGCCCGCTCAAAATGGTACTAACCCCTTTATGGCTTTCAACATCAAATATCTTATCAAGCCTGGGTTTACGCATGTCAAAGTCAAGAATAATCACCTTCTTGTTCAGCAGGGTAAGAATGGCGGCAATATTAAGCGATACAAACGTCTTTCCCTCGCCCGGAATTGTTGAGGTGGTTGAAAGCACCTTGGAGCCCGGCGAATTTGAAATGAACTGAAGATTGGTTCTAACCGCCCTGAAGGATTCGGTAATGGCAGATTTGGGGTCCTGGGTTACTACCACCTGCGAACGCTCCAGCTCTTCTTTGTAGCGCGGTATAACCCCTAATAAGGCAGCGTGGGTCTTTTTTTCAACGTCTTCAATTGAAGTAATGGTGTTGTGTAACAGGTACCGTATTACCACCATAATAAAGCCCAGCATCAGCCCGATAAAAAATCCTGACAGCTTAATCATGGTTTCGTTGGGCGATACGGGATTAGGGTCACTTTTGGCTTTTTCAAGCACTACATAATCCGAAACCACACCTGCCCCTGCAATCAGGTAATCAGATTTCTGCGCAAATAAATTATCTACAAAATCATTTCTGATATCGGCCATTTTCTCCAGCCTTTCGTATTTGCTTTGCAGGCTTGGCATGCGCAACAGTTCATCCATGTATTTCTGGTATTCCTGTTTTAATAAAACAAATTCGTTTTGCAGGGCGTCAATGGCGTTGTCAATATTTTTATTAAGCCTTATTTTTGAATCTTCAATTTGCCGGTCTATCAACCGTATTTGCGGGTGTTGGGGGGTAGCGTCCATTAACAGCGAATTCCGTTGCTGCTGCAGGTCATTGATATGCAGCACTTCCGGATCAAAATCCACATTTGTAAGTTTAAACTTAATGGACGGCAGGTTTGAATATTCCTTATTAATAACCAGCAACTGCTTTAAGGTTTTCATCAGCGAAATATCGTACTCAAAGTCGCGGAACTTACCTTCATACTCCGTAGTTTTTTCTGAAAGCGTAGCCAGGTAATCATCATCATGTTCAAGGTAACCGTCTTTAATACGTTCAGCGGTCACAGAATCCTGGAACCGGTCAAACTGGATGCCAAAAGTATCTATCTGGTTATCAATAAACCTGAGGATGTTTTGATAGCTTTCGCTTTTTAGCTCAATATCGTACTTAATAAACTGGTCTGAAACTGTAGCAATGATATCTCTTGCTTTATCCGGGTTTCGGTCTTTATAGCTTAACCCGATAAGTTTGGTGGCAGGGTCTATTGGCAAAACTTCCAGTTTATCAGAAATCTCATCAATCAAATCATCCTTGCTCAAAAACTTAAAATAATAAATGTCATTTGCAAGGTTTTCAGTGGTCTGGTCTTTCATCACAATCCTGAATGACAGGTACCTGTCATTAATGCTGTCCTGCGTACTTACTGTATATTCGTGGTCCTTTCCGTTCATGCTAAAGGTTAAGTACACCTTTCCTTTACCTAAAAATTTTACATAAATAGGTATGTTTAATATTTCATCACTTTTATAGGTCCCTTTTACTTCAAAAGGCGATGAGGTATATAATTCGGTATTAACAAACTTGGTTTTCCCCTCTTTGAAATAGCCGATTTGAAGGGGCAGGTTATCTACCACTTTTTCGGCAAACAAATTTGATTTTATCAGTTGTATTTCGCGGTTTACATCGGTTATATCCTGGTTATCAAGTACCGTTTTTACACCTAATATCTGGCTGGTTTTTTGTTGTTTAAGAATAAGGGTAGTAGATGCCTGATAAACGCGCGGCGTATAACGGAGATAAATAACGGCCAGCGAAACGGAAATTATAACAATAAGGATTAACCAGATAATAGACTTGTTAAGGATGTACAGCATCAGCCCCAGGCTGAAATCATCAACCGGGCTTGAATCCATGGCCTGTTCAGCTGATAGCGCTTTATTTTCCATAGGTTCTGGCCAAAAGTATAAGGGTTGCTATGGTTGTTATTAAAGCAAAGTACGGACTTATTTCCGTCAAAATCTGATTAGCTACACTCGCTCTTTTATCTTCGATATAGATAATATCGTTTGATTGAACAATCAAATCAGCTTTTCGCATGCCTTCTAAAGTAGAAAGGTCAATTAAAATTACCTGTGGGTTTTTCATATCTCCCCTTATCACCTTTATTTTATACGCTTTTGAATTGTCTGAAAGGCCACCCAACTTGGCTATTACCTCTAAAAGATTAGTAGGCCCGGCGTTTAGCGGTATTATACCCCCGGTTGAGCCCCTGAAAACCAGTGCCCTTCTGTTTTCAACCTTTGCTATTACAAAAGGGTCAACAAAAAGGCCGGCAAATTTATCAGCTAAAATCCGGTTAAGTTCTTTTTCGGTATACCCTTTTACAAAAAGCTCCCCCATAACAGGTAACCTGGCAAAGCCCTCATTATCTACCAAATATGTTATGGCTATAGCACCGGTTGCGCCTGAGTTTGCCGTCGAATTCACCGAGCCGCCTACACCGCTTGCGTTTCCTACAACATCAACCAATCTGAATCCATCGCGGGCATAAACCCGAAGGCTTATTTCGTCGCCGGGCTGAATAACGTATTGATCAATCTGCTTCTGGGCAAGCTCAAAATACTGGTACTGCTTTTGCTGAAACATCAGGTTTGGGTAAAGATACCTGCACGAGGGGATTGAAATAAGCATGACACCAATCAAAAATATTCCTAGAACCTGTTTCATGTACTTTATAAGCTACAAACCTATGAAAAAAAAGGAAGGCGTTTGCATTTAAGTTACTTAATTACCTACTCAATAATGAATTGTAAAACCCTGCCATATCGGTACAAAGCCTTTGGTAGCTGAATTTATTGCGTACAAAACCGGCCCCGGTTACCGAAAAAGATTTTCTCAGTTCGTCATCCTCAATCAGCTTTAGCAGGTTTGTGGCCAGGGCATTTTCATCGTTTATAGCTGATAGCAGGGCCGTTTTATTTTGCACTACTATATCTTCAATACCGCCAATAGATGTAGAAACAATAGGTTTACCAGAGGCCTGGGCTTCTATAAGGCTTACTGGTGTGCCTTCATTATTTGAAGTTAAGGCTACAATGTCCATACCGGCGTTAGAAACATCAATATCTTTTATCCAGCTTGTAAAAGTAAGGATGTTCTTTTCGCGGGGGTTTCCGTTATTAAATTGCAGGCCAAGCTCATTTGCAAACAATTCTATGCTATTCCGCTGCTCGCCATCCCCGATAATAAAGGCCCGTATTTTTTTGCTTGTTTTAGTGGCCACTATGCTCAAAGCCTTTAAAAAAAGCCGGTGGTTTTTTACCGGCACCAGGCGGCCCACTATGCCAATAGCAATTTCATCATCGGCAACATTATAAGCCTGCCTGAATTGCTTTCTTTTCGCTTCCTGCCCGGTTTCAAATTTTTCAAGGTCAAAGCCCAGCGGAATTATTTCAAATTTTTCCGGGGGCGCTACTTTGTAGATGCTGCTTAATTCGTGCTTCTGAATTTCGCTCAGCGTTATAATTTTGGTAGTGCGTTTGGCCAGGTACCTTTCAATTTCAAGAAACACCCTGGTTTTGGCAGGGCTGAAATACGAGTGAAACACATGGCCATGAAACGTATGAATGATAACAGGCACGCCTTCGTGGGCAGCGGCCAGCCTGCCAACAGCGCCGGCTTTTGCGGCATGGGTATGAACTATATCCGGTTTAAAATCCCTGATTAGTTTCCTGATTTTGAAATATGATTTATAATCGCGCAAAGGATTTAATTCCCGGTACATTTCAGGAATATAAACGGGATGGAGGTCGAGGTTTTTGACTATAAATTCCGAGCTTTCTTCGCTGTCATCTTTCATGCCGGCAACCAGCAGGGTCTCAAATTCGGGACTCAGAAATTTGCTCAGATAGGCTGCATTATATGTTGGCCCGCCCAGGTTAAGCCGGTTAATAATTCTTAGGACTTTAGGCATTAGGCTGAAAATATTTTTTGAACCAGTATTGAAAAACCACCAAACTCCAGGTAGTAGCATGTGCATCGCCGGGATTATTAGAAAAGAGCTTTTGCTTTAGCAATTCTATTTGCCCATAGTTAAAAATATTCTGCTCTTCAATAAACTCCTTTTTAAGCAAATTATCTTCTATCAGGCTTTTGAGCCCGGTTTGCATCCAGCGCAGCAGGGGTACTTCAAATCCATGCTTGGGCCGGGTAAATATCTCAGCAGGCAGCACATCGGCAAAAGCATCTTTCAGAATTCTTTTTGTGATGCCGCCTGATATTTTGTAATCTACCGGAAGCGAAAAGGCGAAATCCACCACCTTATAATCCAGCAAAGGCACCCTTACTTCAAGGCTGTTAGCCATACTCATCAGGTCAACTTTTGTAAGCATATCACCTGGCAATACCAGGTTAAGGTCGGCAAAAAGTACATCATTCAAATCTCCGTATTTTGTCACCATGTTTAAAAATACCTGTTTTCTTTTATCAGCTTCGGCATAACCGGCCGGTGAAGCATTCTTTAAAAGACCAAGGGCATTTTCCCGGCTGGTTAACGAACACCATTTCCAGTACCGCTGTGCAGGTGGTAATTGAAGGCCTTCGCTGTATCGTTCAAGCTGCCGAAAGAGGTTAGTTACCCGCGAATGCCTTGATTGCGGCAGTAATTTAAAAACCGGCAGGCTACCCTTCAACAGGTAATTGACCATATTGTTTTGCCTTGCCCTTAGTTCGGCCTTGTGTTTGTTATAACCTGCAAAAAGTTCATCGCCCCCATCGCCCGAAAGCGCAACGGTTACCCGCTGCCTTGTTTTTTGGCTTAACAGGTAAACGGCAATGGCCGATGAATCGGCAAATGGCTCATCTATGTAGTCTAAAACCGAAAAAATATTTTCAAACATTTCATCGGTAGTTACCGAAAACACCGTGTGCTTTGTTTTCAGTTTTGCGGCCACCAAATTGGCATATTGGGTTTCGTCAAAGTAGGGGTCATCTTTATAACCCAGCGAGAAGGTGTTCAGGTCCGGTACATGCTTTACCGCGCAGGCGCTGATAATAGACGAATCAATACCCCCACTTAAAAAAGTACCCAGTGGAACATCTGATACAAGGCGCCTTTCAACCGCTGCTTCTATTAATTGGCGCAATTTATTTTTAGCTGTATTGTAATCAAACCCTGCAGTTATCCTGGTGCCTGGAACATAAGGGGTTGAGTAGTATTTTTCAAAACTCAGCAAGCCTTGCCTGTTTATAGTGGCCATGTGGCCCGGCGCCAGTTTTTGAACATTTTTGAGCATAGATGCCGTACCCGGCACATAATTGAGTTGCAGGTAAAGCAAAAGGGTATCGGGGTCAATTTCTTTTTTAAACGGGAATTTAAAAAGGGCCTTTAATTCGGAGGCAAAAAGGACCACGTTTTCATCGTTGTAAATATGCAACGGCTTTATGCCAAAGCGATCGCGCGCAATAAATACCTCTCCTTTCTGATGGTCATAAATGGCAAAAGCAAAAAAGCCATTTAAATGTTGTACACAGACTTTGCCAAGTTTAATGTAAAGGTTCAGCAGCACTTCAGTGTCTGAGCCGGAATGCATTTTTACATCGCCTAAAAACTGATGCCTTAACTCGCGGAAATTGAAAATCTCTCCATTAAAAATGATGGTAAAGGTTCCGGCTTCATTTTGCATGGGTTGGTTGCCTGCCGGTGAAACGTCAATGATTGAAAGCCTGGCATGGGCAAAACCAACCTGCGGAGAAAGGGCAGCGCTGTTTTGTGAATCGGGCCCCCTCTTTGAAAGGGTTTGTATAGCCTCCTTCAGAACACCTTGGTACCCGTGTTCAGCCTTTTTAGAAAAATAACCTGCAATGCCACACATATAGAATCCCGATTCATGCTTTAAGGCAAAGATGAAATAATCCTTTAACTTCGTGCAGCGATATGACCATCTTCGATGTTTTTCTGGTTCCCATTTATTTAAGTATATTTTATTTCTTTGCCCGCCGAACCGTAAGCGCCAACCGTCACGACCCCATTTACAAAGTTTATTATATCAAAGGGCTTAACTACAAGTTTTTTGGTGCTTTTTCGTTTGCCATGATCTACCTGTTTTATTATAAGGGTGGAGATACCATTGCTTATTATGAAGATGCCAGCCCCCTTATGAGGCTGCTTGTGATAGACCCTATCTGGTTTTTTAAATTCATTTTGGGTTTTTATAATCATTATCCCGAAATTCTTCTTGCCCAAACACGTTTAACTGCTACCTATTATCTTACCAAAGGCAGCGCAACCTTAACCACTTTGCGCATTGCTGCAATACTCAACATTTTCAGCTGTAATTCGTTCCTTGTTCTTACTTTCTTTTTTGCCTTTATATGTTACCATTTTATATGGCGGGTATTTAAATTAATGGTTTCGTTATATCCGGTGTTGCATAAACAGTTTTCTTATGCTTTTTTAATGATCCCCTCTGTTATTTTCTGGGGCTCCGGTATAGGTAAAGATACCATTATGCTGGGGGCCATTATGCTGTTTTTTACCACCTTTTATAACCTGGTTATCAAAAAACAATTCAAAATGTCAGATTTGCTTTTGTTTTTTATTTCGGCTTATATAACTGCACTCATCAGGGGTTTTATCCTGTTTACGCTTATTCCCTGCGTAATGATGATGGCTACCGTTTATTATCAAAAACAGATCAAAAGTTCCTTTATTCGATTTTTGATCGGACCCGTACTTATGTTAGGCGGTGGCGGGGCATCTTATTTTTTTGTAAAAAGCCTGGGCGATACAGTAGAATCGTATAAGATTGACCAGCTGGAAAAGAAAGCTGAGGGATTTCACAGCTGGCATACACACCTTGCACAAACGGAGGGGGGCTCCTCCTATAGCCTGGGTGGAGAGGTTTCCTATACCCCGGCCGGTATATTAAGGCAGGCCCCGATGGCTATGCTGATTTCACTTTTTGGCCCTTTTATATGGCAAATCCGGAGTCCGGTTATGGTTCTTTCGGGTATAGAGAGCCTGGTTTTCCTGTATTTTATACTGAAAATTATTTTTAACCGTAAAATATACAAAGTGGGGGGAATAATTTCAAGCGACCCCGTTCTTGCCTTCTCCATCCCTTTTATATTGATATTAGCTATAGCTATTGGAATGACCAGTTTTAATTATGGTGCATTGGTACGATATAAAACCCCCATTTTACCATTTTTTGCTACCACGATTATTTTGATTAATTATTATTACGATAAAGGAAAAGCTTAATGGCGGGGCGGGAAAAAACAAAGGTTCTGTTTATTGTTCAGCATCGGTTTAACCGCTCCCCGGGTCAGCGCTATCGTTGCGAGCAATATATTTCTTACCTGGAAAATAACGGGTTTGAGTGTGTTTACTCTCCTTTAATAGCTACTAAAGAAGAAGATAATGCGCTTTACAATTCGCAAAGCCTTTTTGATAAAGCCGCGATTTTTTTAAAAGGATTTTGGCGAAGACTACAGGACGTAAGGCGGGCACGCAACTTTGATATTATTTTTATTTACCGCGAAGCTTTTATGACCGGTTCTGTCTTTTTTGAGCGTCTCTTAAAAAAAAGCGGGGCCAGGATAATACTTGATTTTGATGATGCAATCTGGCTAAGTACCGTGTCGGAAGTAAACAGGTCGCTGCAGTGGTTAAAACGGCCCGGAAAGGTAAACGATATCATTGCGTTAAGTAACCTGGTAATAACCGGCAATTCGTACCTGGCCGGTTATGCACAGGCGTATAATAAAAACGTAGTTGTTTTTCCTTCTACTATCGACCTGGATTATTACCGGATACCCGCCAGCCCCCGAAAAACAAATGATACCATAATTATAGGATGGAGTGGGAGCCATACCACTATTGAGCATTTTGAAACTATTGTACCAGTACTTAAAAAGCTGAAAAATAAATTTGGCCCTCTTGTAAAGTTTGAAGTTTACGGCGATGCCAATTATAAAAATGCAGAATTGGAAATACAAGGCACCGCATGGAGCTTTGAATCGGAAGTGAGCACTATTGCCTCTTTTGACATAGGTATTATGCCCCTGCCCGATAATAACTGGAGCAAAGGCAAATGTGCTATGAAAGGCCTGCAATATATGGGACTTCAGGTTCCGGCGGTATTGGCCGGGGTTGGCATGAATACAGATGTTATTGAAGATGGGGTAAACGGTTTTTTAGCAAATAATGAAGATGAATGGCTGGCAAAACTTTCTTTATTGATTGAAAACCCCGCCTTGCGTGCTCAAATAGGAACGGCCGGACGAAAAACCATTGAACAAAGGTTTTCATCGCAAGGGCTAAGGGCGCGTTACCTTGATATTTTCAAAAATGTGTTGCCGGCATAATTACCACAGGGTTAATACTGGAAGGGTGTACGACAAATTTCCCNNGCAAAGTTTGAAGGATGAAAAGGGAAATTTGTCGTACACCCCACTGTAATGGTTAAACTGCCGGTTAAGGCAATTTATTTATTTTTATAAAAGATAGAACTCAAAGCAGAATTTATGATAAACGTAACCAAATCATTTTTACCCCCCCTAGAAACTTACACCAAAATGCTGGAAGGTATTTGGAACAGGGCCTATTTAACCAACAACGGCCCGCTGCTTTTAGAGCTTGAAGAAAAGCTGAAAGAATATTTCGGGGCCAACCATTTTATTTTTTTGAACAACGGCACCTCTGCATTGCAGATAGCTATTAAAGGGCTGGGTATTACCGGCGAAGTAATTACTACGCCCTTTTCATATGTAGCTACCACTTCTTCAATTGTATGGGAGAACTGCGAACCGGTATTTGCCGATATAAACAAAGAAAGCCTGACCATTGATGCTTCGCTGATTGAGCCGCTTATTACAAAAAAGACCTCTGCAATTCTGGCTACCCATGTTTATGGTATACCCTGCAATATTGAAGCTATTGATAAAATAGCCAAAAAACATAACCTGAAAGTGATATACGATGCAGCTCATGCCTTTGGGGTAAATTATAAAGGCAGGCCGCTGGTAAATTACGGCGATGCATCAACGCTTAGTTTCCACGCCACTAAGTTGTTTCATACCACCGAAGGGGGGGGCATTGTGGCCAATGACGACCAGGTAGCCCACCGGTTTGGTTACATGCGCAATTTCGGGCATAAAGGGCAGGAGGATTTTTGGGGGGTAGGCATCAATGCCAAAAATTCGGAGTTTCATGCAGCCATGGGGCTGTGCGTATTTCCGTATGTTGAGGAGATTATTAAAAAACGGCGCGAGCTTTCAGAATTATATGATGAGCTGCTGCTGGGTAAAGGGCTTAAAATAACACGCCCCCTGATACCTGAAGGAACAGAGCCTAACTATGCCTACTATCCTGTGCTGTTTGAAAATGAAGGCGCTCTTTTAAGTGTGCGCGATTCGCTGAATGCCGAATATGTTTACCCGCGCAGGTATTTCTATCCAGGTTTATCTAACCTTAATTATGTAAAAAAATACGCGGTGCCGGTCAGTGACGAAACCAGCCACCGGGTACTTTGTTTACCCCTCTATTACGACCTTGAAAACGACCAGGTAAAACGGATTTGTCAGGTTATAACCCACGTATTGCGTTTTAAATCATAAGCAAAAAGTATAGTTTTACGGGCATTAAAAATCCGCGCCCTTACTGTAATTTTTTCATTTACAATAACAGGTCCGGTAATAATTAAAAATGGAGAAACTGAAGTTCGGCAAAGTATTGGTTATATCAGATAATCCATTCCTTATCAAAGCCTTTCACCGGCTTTCATCTGGCTTTATGGGTTTAAGTGTTAGTTATGCCTGCTCTAAAAGTAATGCGGCATTGCAGGCTGATACAACTTTGCCTGTAAAGGTTGATGCCATAGAAGTTAAAAAACAATGGGAAAGTATTGTTTCGCAATACCACCTTGTTTTCTCATTACACTGCAAACAATTGTTCCCGGCAGAGATGGTAAGCAGGGTTAAATGCATTAATGTTCATCCGGGTTATAATCCTTACAACAGGGGCTGGTTTCCACAGGTATTTTCTATCCTTAATAAATTACCTGCCGGGGCTACCATACACGAGATAGATGAGAACCTTGACCATGGCCCCATCATAGCCCGGAGAGAAGTGAAAATAAACAGTTGGGATACCTCGGCCGATATTTACAACCGGGTGCAGCAGGTAGAAGTTGATTTGCTGGAAGAACACCTGCCGGCTATTTTACAAGGCTATTACCAGACAAATTTACCCGAACAGGAAGGGAATATAAATTTGAAAAGGGACTTTAACGAGCTGTGTAATCTTGACCTGAACGAAACCGTTACTATGGGCGCCGCCATAGATAAATTAAGGGCTTTAACCCATGGCAATTATGCAAACGCATATTATACTGATGCCGAAACCGGTAAGCGGGTATTTGTAAAGATAATGCTTGAAAAAGAGGAATAGAACCATGTCGGCCACAGTCAACGTAAGCATTTGTATAATTACCTACAACCAGCAAAACTATATTGAGCGGGCCATTGAAAGCGCCTTAATGCAGCACGCGGGTTTTAGCTATGAAATTATAATCAGCGACGACTGTTCCACAGATAATACCAAAGATATTATTGCCCGATATGCTGCAAAGTACCCTGGGCTTATTAAAGCGTTTTATGCCGAAAACAACCTGGGCATGCTGCGCAACTGGGAAAAGGCGCTGAAGCTTTGTACCGGTAAATATATTGCCCTGCTTGAAGGGGATGATTTTTGGAACGACCCGCTTAAACTTCAAAAGCAATACGACATTCTTGAAAGCCATCCTGATTGTGTTATTTCATTTACAAATGCCACTATTGAGTACGAATCGGGCGAAAACGGTTATAAGCGGTACGTTGATAAAACAGGCGTTGTTTTTACTACCATCGATCTGTTGGAATACAATTTTATTCCTACCTGCTCGGTGCTGATGAGAAACCATATTTCAGATACTTTTTTCCCGCCGGCCTATTTCAAAAGTCCTTTTGCCGATTGGATTATACATATCCTGAATTCCCATTTCGGTAAAGTTCATTTCTTAAATGAATTTACCTGCACTTACCTGGTGCATGGTATGGGCGTATGGGGCGGTATTAAAAAAGAGAAGCAGCTGTTAAACAAGCTGAAAGCCATAGATTGCGTCGGCGAAATTTTAAAGGCACCGGATTTACTGGCCATCAACAGCGAAAGCAGAAAAAAAGCCCTCCGTGACATTTGCTTATATTATAAAAAGGAGCAAAAACTGATTGCATATTTAAAATATAGTTTACAACTAATGCTTGCATAATGACAACCGGCGTTTCAGTAATAATTTGTTGTTATAACAGCGTATCGCGGCTTCATGATACTTTAACCCACCTGCTTAAACAAAAGTATTCGGGGTTTGGGTTTGAAATAATTATTGTAGACAATGCTTCAACCGACGAAACTTCAGCCTTTGCCGAAAAGCTATTAAGCAATCAGACCGGTATTAGTTATACCGTAGTAAATGAACCCGAAAGCGGCCTCAGCTTTGCCAGGAAAAGAGGCTACATTACTGCTCAATACGGGTTTTTGCTTTATTGCGATGATGATAACCGGATGGATGAAAACTACCTGCAACTTACTTACGATACTATGATGGCCAATGCCAAAATCGGTATCCTGGGAGGATTTGGCGAAGCGGCTTTTGAATCACCACCACCGCCCTGGTTTAAACAATATGAAATTGATTTTGCCATCGGCGACCAGTCGGCTGCTAAAGAATCTTTGTCGCAGGTAAATGAAGTATACGGCGCCGGGTTTACCATTCGCAAGTCTTACCTCGATAAGCTATACGGTTCCGGGTTTAAGAGCATCTTATCAGACCGGAAAGGCAATCAACTGATTTCGGGTGGAGACGTGGAGTTTTGTTACCTGGCCAAATATTTCGGGTATGAAGTATGGTATCACCGGGGCTTAAAGTTTAAACATTATATGACCCTGCCCCGCCTCAATTGGGCTTATATGCAAAAACTGTATGCCGCCAACGGAAAAACCAATGTATATACACAGGCCTATCAGTACATTGAAAAGCATGACCGGGTGCCCGGCCAAAACCTGCGGTTTCCTTTTTGGCTGGATGCATTTTTACATAAGCTTAAAGCGCTGAGGCAGTTTCGTAAACGGGTAAAGCACAAAATGAGCCATGAGGGCGATGCTGAGGTATTGCGCTATATTGCTATGAAAGCAGAAGCCGTTGAGATTTGGAAGCTGAAAGGAAATTATTCGGGTGTATATCAAACAATTTACAATTATCTGCATGGCATTGATAAACAATTAAATCTATCGGATAATCCGGTTAAATAATGAAAATTTGTATCGTCTCTAATTATAAAAAAAATGGCTATGGAGAAAGCAGCCGCCCCTATTTTCTTTCTGTAAACCTGCTTAAACAAGGCCACCGGATATTGCACCTTTGCGAACACGAAGGGAAGGAAGATGGCATTGAATATATAAAAGTACATACCTGGGTTTGGGAGCCTTCATTCATAAAACGAATTGCTACATTTATTTATTTGTTTTTTAAGGTGCGCACCTTTGGCCCCGATGTTATTTATATGCACCTGTTTAACAACGCACGCTGGGCGCTGGCAAGCCGGGTAATGCCCAAAGTAAAATTTGTTTTTGACGCACATACCAGTTTGTTCTTCGAGGCCACAGGCCTTACGCCTGAAAAAACCGCTGATATAGAGCGGGTGAAAAATATAGAGCGGGACATTTGCCTGAAAGCCGATGCCATTATTTGCGCCTCGGAAGAAACCCGGCAGATATTACAGGAGGCTTACTCTTTGCCCGCCGGTAAGCTTTATGCCGTAGGAAATGCCACTTATATAGCACCGGTTACAGAAGCTGAAAAAGAAGCTGAAAATAATACTGCGCCGAATACATTTACCTGCCTTGCCACGCTTCCCTTCGATGGCTTTTTATCAAACGAACTGGCACTCGCTTATCTTTTTGAGATTGCGGCTTTGGTGCAGGATAAAACCGCTCAAATTAAGTTTGTGGTGCTGGGGGGCGGCAAAAAGCCTGTTCCACCCACGTCTAATGTAATTTATGCGGGTTATGTCCCCGACCTGCGCAAGGAAATTTTAGCTGCCGGTATTTGCCTGATGCCTTATCCGGATAATGCCGTTTGTGGCGGTGCCCGGAATAAATTCTGCGATTTTATAGCTTTGGGGAAAGTTGTTATTTCGTCGCCCGAAGGGATGCGTGGCATGCAGGCATTGGAGGCCGGGAAAAACTGCCTGGTAGCTAAAAACAAAAACGAATTTGCAGAAAAGATTATTGAATTATCTGAGTCTGAAAATAAATTAAGAGTCCTTGAAAATGAGGTGTTTAAAATGAGAGGGTATTATAACTGGAAAGACCGGGCCGAACAGGTAGCCGGGATATTTAAAAAGATATTAAACACCTGAATTGGTCTTTTTGTACCAATTGCGAACCCGCTCATCCCGAATGGGCAATCCTATTAAGTTAAGCCGATACACAGTTCTTTTTGAGCTATGCTACCTCCAAGCCTCCGATCCCGATAGCTATCGGGAGGAGGAGCATCCACGCAGCAAAAAGAACAGGTTTGCCCGGTGGTTGTATTTTGTATTGCCGGGTAGCGGTTCTCCCGCCCCGGGAGTCAGAGGGTTTGCTCGGCTGCATTTCCTTAACTTAACAGCATTGCCCGATGGGTGGTTAAATTTCAGGGTTTGTAGTCCTATTTTAAAATTTGTAGCTTTGATTATTCATCTTTGTAAACGTGTCTGGCAAATCTAAAACAATGGGCCCCTGGAGCGCCGCACTCAGCTCCCGAAGTTTCAGAAACCAGTTTTTTTTAACACTACTGGTTTTTGCAGGCATAGCCATGCACAATTTTCATTACCTGCGTGTATGGCAGACGAGGGAAGGGGTGCAGATTAATGATGCTGTACTAAACCAGTTACCACCACACGATTTCTCGCTGGAAATATTTTTGGTAGAGTACTGCACCATGTTATTGATAACAATTATCACCGTTCAGCATCCCGAGCGCTTTGTAACCGGATTGCAAATGTTTGCCCTGCTTATTTTGTTCCGCACTATAAGCATTTACTTTTTTCCGTTAGAGCCGCCCAGGGACATGATACTCTTAGATGACCCTTTTGCAACCTTTTTTCTGCACTCCAAAGATACCTATGTAACCAAAGACCTTTTCTTTTCGGGCCATATTTCCACCTTGTCTTTGCTCATACTTATCTCTACCAATAAATACGTTAAAGCATGGGCACTTGCGGCCACCATTATAGTGGGTTCTCTGATTTTATGGCAACACGTACACTATACACTCGATGTGGTTTTGGCTCCGGTAGCCGCCTTTATCTGCTATAAAATTGTCCTGTTTATTCACCGCGAAACACGGTACGGCCTGGAGTTGGAACAGCAAGACCAGTGGGAAGCATCAAAATAAATTTGCATTAAATTTTTGGTATCGGGTTTACCTGATCAAAGTAACATTGCCCTTAGCCGTTTTAATCGTGCTTTCGCCTATAAAGCGGTAGCTGCATTCCCAAACATAAACACCTACGTCTTGCTTCTGGCCTTTATAGGTGCCGTCCCAGCCAACGGTCCAGTCGGTGGTTTCGTAAATTTTTTCGCCCCAGCGGTTAAACACAACCAGGTCAATTTGGGCCAGGTTCTTATTCAACACATGGAAAACATCATTCTCCCCGTCTCCATTCGGCGAAAACCCTGTGGGTATTAGTAAGCCCAGTTCTGAAACAGCTACATTAAGCGAGTCTGAAAGTTTACACCCTGCGGGGTCGGTAACCGTAATGGTATATTCGGTAGTAGCAGAAGGATTTGCAGTAGGGTCAGCACAGGTAGTGCAGGTCAGATCTAAATCTGGGGTCCACTCAATAGCAGAACCCGAAGCTGCGCCAATTACCGGTGCAAAAACGGTGCTCTGGCCTTGTATCAGGGCTACATCAGGCCCGGCAGAAAGCTGGAATTTTTTGTGGGCCAATGCAAACGGGTTCGGGTTAAAATCGCTTACGGCAGGTACCGTAACCGTGCTAAAACCTAAGCCGGTTGAGGTTGTGGCCGGGGCAATATAGTTCCATTCATTATTCTTCCAGTGCGCTTCGTCTGTCCAGTCCCCATCGGTTGTAGCATTGTAATACATGGTCAGGTCGGCAGCAGCTGCACCACTGCCATTGTAAAGACGGTGGTAAAAGTTAGGATTAACCAGGCATAGGGTTTTATCCAGCGCTTCAACATTATAACCATCGTTAGTGGCATTGCCCTTAACCAGGCAAGCCCCAAAAGTATCGGTACCTGCTGCGGGAGAGATTGCAACCGGCCTGAAAATAGAAGGCCCGTTAACATACGAGGGTGACCCTACCGGGAAAACGTAGGACGATGCGGCAATGGTGACCCATGAAAGCCTGCCAGCGCCAACACTACTTACAAAACCGCTTGTCCAGGTAATAGCTGCTATGTTGGTATTGGTTACCAGCATCTGGTTAACATCGGTTGCCAGCTCAGCGCTGTTAAGGCTCAGAACTCCGGTGGTAATGGCATTAATACTTTGTTTCTTAACCGGCCCCACACTTAAATCCAGGTTATCGAAGGTAGTAACTGCCGTGCCGGTTATGTTTTGCGTTTGCTCGGAGCCATTTAGCATTACCAGGCTGTTGTTGCCACTGTAGGTATTGTCATTTATCCAGTCGCCGGCAACCTCAATCGTGTCACCATTTCCGGTAATGGGGGCATCATTCTGTAAAGGGCCTTGTATTACTATAGTGCCTTGGTTTGTAATTTGACCGCTGCCCGAACCTAATGCATTATAAACGCCGCTCGACCCACCATTCGTGTTTTGCGTTACAATCATGTAGCCGCCGTTCAGCACATAAATACCTGCCCCTTTATTATTAAGCAATGCCGTTTGCGAAAACAACGCACTGCATATAAAAATGAAAAGGCTGAGAGGCACAAACTTCCTCATATCTGGCAATTTGCTTTAAGTGTTCTGAGTGTTAAAGTAACAATTTTTTATCAGGCATCAAGGTTTTAGAGGCAATTATTTGGCAAACGGTTGGCTGTATTGGGTGCTTACCATATTGTCGCTTTCCCAACAGCCGCCCCTTCCGTCCCCCTTAATGCTACTGTGTACACATCTTTCTCTTATTTTTCTAAGCGAAGCGAAAGAAAAATAAGAATGTCCCCCGCCGGCGGCTTGCCTATGCACACATCTTTTAGAGCAAAAAGAGAGGCCTTTTAATTCAATAATTTGGTCGGCTTTGCATAATGCTTAACCCCTTCC
>PMXD01000099.1 GCA_003165895.1 Bacteroidota bacterium
AAAATTCAAACTGATACACTACCCTTTATTAATAATGCAACCCGTAATTTTGTGGCTTCAGGTAATTTTTCATCAACAGCGGTAATAAGCTGGAACTTTGGCGATGGCACTACCGGCACAGGGGTGTCTGTTAACCATGCTTATGATAGTGTGGGTACATACACCGTAGTTTTAACGGTTACCGATACTGCCAATGGCGGATGTAATTTTAATGCATCAGTGGTGGTAAATATTATTGGCCTGTCAAATTGCACTGTAGCGCTGAGTAGCACTAATATTAATGCTGACTACACCTTATACGCAAACCCAACAGGCTTTGGGCCTTACACTTATTACTGGACGAATGTAAGCGGGGTGCTTATTTCGAACAGCCCCGACCCATTGGTATATTTACCTGCAGGCGATACTGCTACCTACTGCTTAACTATTATAGACAGCACCGGCTGTTCGGCCACTGCCTGCCAAACATTTGTAGGCGCCCCCGATACCGCAGTAAGCTGCCAAACATACTTGTATATTTATCCTGATCCGAACGTTCCGGGCCTGTATTATGGCTATGTTTATCATACAGGTGCAACGCCGGTTTCTTATGTTTGGAGCTTTGGTGATGGCACCCTCGATTCAATACCCGGCGATTCGATAGTAAACTATACCTATAGCAACTTCGGGTTTTATGATATCTGTTTAACTATTACAGATGCGGCTAACTGCACCTCTTCTTACTGCGACTCGGTTTTCTACGCTTACAAAGTGGGTGGTGGGCCTATGAACCATTTTGAGGAGGTAACTACGCCACCAACGGCTATTACGGGTATCTCTGATACCAAAGGGGAGTTGCTTTTAAGTGTTTACCCTAACCCGACTAACGACAGGTTATCTATTGTTGCCAACCAGCAAATTGATTACCTGGCTGTTTACACCACGCTTGGCCAAAAGGTAAAAGAACAGGAAGCCCCTGAAAATAATACTATTGATGTTGCCCAACTGGCAGCCGGTGTTTATTTTGTTGATGTGCACATTGGCACAAGCAGCGGCAGGGTTAAATTTGTAAAAGAGAATTAGAGATTGATTTTTCGAATAAATAAAGAACCCGTTCTCAACATTTTGAGGAACGGGTTTTTTATTTTCGGCTTTCCCAGGTTGGCACTCTGTATTTTTAATGGCACATTTGCGGCAAATACGGAGTTAAGCAACATATCAAATTGTCGCTTTAATTNNCTTTTGGCTAAAGCCGACAGAGATTTTGATTATGCTCCGTTGGCTAAAGCCAACGGCAATAAGGGAAAAAGAAGTAGTAACAATTTGATATGCGCCCGGTAAACGTTTATACATGACCAGAGTTGACGAAACACTTTTTGAAGGCGAACACTACCTGGGCCGGCCTGCCGACCATACCGATAAAATAATTACCCGCCGTGCTGAGATAGTAAAACAGATACCCGGTTTTTGCAATAAAGATTTGCGCTTGCTTGAAATAGGTTGCGGCAACGGCGCCACACTTTTACTGATAAGCAGCGAAATGAAGGCATGCCTGGGCGTTGATATTTATGAAGGGCATAAAAAGGTGTTTGAAGAAATTAAAGCTGAACAGGGAATTAATAACTGCAACGTAGTAATTAAAAATGTTGAAGAGCAGGACCTGTTTGAAGGGGACACTACAGCCGAAAAATTTGACCGCTTAATTTGCTTTGAAGTAATTGAACATTTTAACGACGACCGGAACGTAAAGCGCTTTGCCCAATGGTTAAAACCAGGTGCTTTGTGTGCTATTTCGGTGCCTAATAAGTGGTGGATATTTGAAACGCATGGTGCAAGGCTGCCCCTGCTGCCATGGAACCGCGTGCCCTTGTTTAGCTGGCTGCCCAAAGCTATTCACGAACGTTTTGCCAATGCCCGTATATATACCCGTCCCCGCATAAGAAGGTTGCTGGAAGAAAATGGCTTTGAGGTACTGGACGTAAAACTGGTTACCGCCCCCATGGATGTTTTAAAAGAAGGTGCTTTAAAACGCTTTCTTGTGAAAAATGTATTTGGTAACAATACCACTTCCGTACCTTTTTTAAGCACCTCAATATTTATAACAGCCAGGGTGAAAACGCAATAGGGGGACGCTGATTTTTTATGATTACATGCATTTGTAACAGGTGCGGGGTTCCTGTTAAGTCTTAATACTTTATACTCATTACTCAATACTCCTTGAATATGAAAATGAATGAAGCACCTAACCCATGGACAAAACTAAGTTCGGAAGTGAAGTACGAGAACCCGTGGATTAAGGTAACTGAAGATAAAATATTAAACCCTGGCGGCAACAGGGGTATTTATGGAGTGGTGCATTTTAAAACACATGCCATTGCCATCATTCCGTTAGATGAACACAATAACACCTGGATAGTGGGCCAATACCGGTATCCTTTAAGCAGTTATGAGTGGGAGGTAATTGAAGGCGGTTGCCCCGAAGGAACCGCGCTGCTGGATAGTGCCCGGCGCGAATTGATTGAAGAGGCCGGTCTGCGCGCCGAAGAGTTTGAACTGATACTTGAAATGCAGCTTTCTAATTCAACCACCGATGAACTTTCATACACCTATATTGCCCGCGGGTTAACTTACATAGGCGAAAGGCCCGAAGAAGATGAGCAGCTTTGTATTAAAAAACTACCGTTTGAGGAAGTATATCAAATGGTGCTGCGCAACGAAATCAGAGATGGACTTGCCGTGGCCAGCATTTTACGGGCTAAGGCATTTTTAGAGGGCCATAAATAAAGCCAGGTACTCTTTCTTACAAAAAGGCGTTAATGTATTGACGATCAATATAGTATACCTCTTTTATTTACCATGGGTTGAACCGGAAATAGATGTAAAAAATGACAATAATCCACCCCCGTTTAAGCATCTTATTATTTCGGTTTTATGGTTATGTTAGAAAGCGCCAATTAACATTGTATTTTTTTGCCGATCCCATATATTTGTTGCTACAATAATCACCCATAAAAACAACCTGCTGAAATTATGAAAAAAGGAATTTTACTTACTGTTTTTGGAGCTTTAGTTACCTTAATTGTATATTCTTATAGTACGGGGGCTGCTTTGAATGATGGCCGCGATGGAACAAATGCCGAAGGCAACCAGGGCGGTTGTGGCAGTTGCCATAGTTCAGCTACCACGGATGCGACTAAAGTTGAATTGGATTCGGCTGGCATTGCAGTAACTTCATACCACGGAGGGGCAAGTTATACAGTTAAAATATCGGCATCAAACGGTAGTACCACCACCTTAGCGCATTTTGGCTTTCAATTGGTTGTTGTAAAGGCTGCAGGCGCCGGTACCACTAGTGCAGTTAACATAGGGACCTTTGGTACCCTGCCAACTGGCGTTCAAAATACTACTGCGGCTAATTCGGGCCTGGCAATAAATATTATTGAGCACAGCCAGCCACTTAGCCCGGCATCGGGAACTGGTGGCAGTGGCACTACCTATGTAGAATCTATTCCATGGACAGCCCCCATAGCTGGTACAGGGAATGTTGTTATTTATGGTATTATTAACGAGGTTTCCAGCGAAAACCCATCAAAATACATGGCAGCCACTCCGGTAACCATTACCGAAGCCTCTGCCGCACCGGTAGTAGCCAGTGTAGGCATAACCCAAACCGCGGGTACAACTACTATTTGCCAGGGAAGTAGTGTGAGTTTTTCAGCCACACCTACTAACGGCGGCGCTGCACCCACTTATCAATGGTATAGCAACGGCACTGCAATAAGCGGGGCCACAGCTTCAACTTTTAGCAGCACAACGCTGGCTGCAGGTGCAGATGCTATTACCTGCAAAATGACATCCAATCTTTCAGGCGTTACCGGTAGCCCTGCAACCTCAGCGGCGGTTACGGTAACGGTTAACACTTCAGTTACTGCCTCTGTAAGTATTACGTCTACAACAACTTCAATATGTACAGGCCAGAGTGTAACATTTACCGCAACACCAACCAATGGCGGCGCGTCTCCAACTTATCAGTGGTATAACGGAAGCACCGCAATTTCGGGTGCAACTGCATCTGCATACTCAACCACCACGCTTACCGGTTCGCCGGCTATTACGGTTAAACTTACATCTGATGCAAGCTGCGTTTCAACACCAACCGTTACATCCAATGCAATAACGGTAACCGTAGGCAACAGTATTATCCCGGCTGTAAGCATTACATCAAGCGCAGGCAGCAACCTTTGCAGCGGCCAAAGTACCACGTTTACAGCTACGGCAACCAACGGCGGCACAGCCCCAACTTACCAATGGTATAAAAACGGTACGGCCATAGGTGGTGCAACTTCATCTACTTATTCTGCTTCCTCATTTGCCAATAATGATGCTATTACCTGTGGTATTGTATCCAATTCAAGCTGTGCCTCGCCAACTACGGCAACCAGCAGCGCTATAACTATTAGTATTGTTGCTAATGGGGTGCCATCACTTATCATTGCATCAAGCCTGGGAAGCACTATTTGTACGGGTCAAAACGTAACCTTTACAGCTACGCCAACTAACGGTGGTTCGGCCCCAACATACCAGTGGTATAACGGAAGCACGGCCATTTCGGGGGCTACGTCATCAATCTATAGTACAAACACTATTACGTCAGGCGTAACAATTTCGTGCAAAATGGTTTCCAATTCACAATGTGTTAGCACTACTAACGCAACCTCTAATTCATTATCTATCAGTGTATCCGGGGCTGAAACTCCGGCAGTAAGTATTGTTTCAGGTTCAGGTAACAGCATTTGTATTGGTGAAAGTGTAACCTTTACGGCAACCGAAGTTAATGGCGGGGCATCACCCACTTATCAATGGTATAAGGGGGGCACAGCTATTAGTGGTGCTACATCTTCCAGCTACACGTCATCAACTTTGGTAAATGGCGCTTCTATAACTACGGTACTAACATCAAGCTCGGCATGTGCTTCGCCAACCACGGCTACGTCTAACGCTATTACTATCAGTGTTAATACCGGTGGTACTGCCAGCGTAAGTGTTTCGTCAAGCGCAGGCACGTCTATTTGCACCACGCAAAGCACAACACTTTCTGCAACCCCGGTTAACGGCGGTGCATCACCGGCATATCAATGGTTGCTGAATGGTTCCAATATTTCAGGCGCTACTTCATCTACTTATAATCCCTCAGCCATTGCCAACGGCTATGCTTATACCGTGCAGATGGTTTCAAGCTCAAGCTGTGTAACACAATCAACTGTGGTTTCAATCCCACTTACCTTTAGCGTGGTTGCAGGCGGGCCTGCTTTAGTAACAGTGGCATCGAATGTTGGTTTAAATATTTGCCAGGGCGTTGGTGTTACCTTTAATGCCACCGCAACCAATGGCGGAAGCAATCCAAGCTACCAATGGACCAAAAATGGAAACAACGTGGGCACCAGTGCACCAACTTATATCGATAATTCACTGGCCAATGGCGATATTATTAATTGCTCGGTAAGCAGCAGTTTATCGTGCGCCTCACCGGCTACAGCGGTGTCCAATAACCTTAATATGACCGTTTATACTGCACCGGTTGCTGCCATTACAGAAAGCAACAATGTTTTAACCGCAAGCCAGAGCAGTGGCTATGTGTGGTTCCTCAATAACATTTCGGTAACTAATGGCAACGGCCAAACCCTGGTGGCCCGGGCCGATGGCAGTTATACGGTTGAAGTTTCTGATGCACATGGCTGCGAATCGGTTTCGGCGCCGTTTACGGTAACTACTGCAGGTATNNCTGTTTATCCTAACCCTGCCGAAAACATCCTGTTTGTTGATTTTAAAGGAATAACAACCGATGGTAAAATGATTATCCGCCTGTTTGATATGAACGGCAGAATATTACAGGAAACCGAAGCTACACCGGTTGCCGGCGAAAAATTAAGCCTGGATATGAGCCAGGTCCAGGATGGCATTTATTTATTACAGATAAACCAGAACGATGCTAATGCATATCGCAAAATAATAGTAAGCAGATAAAATTTTGATGAGGGATTATAAATACAAAAGCCCCGGACAGGGGCTTTTGTATTTATAGATGCAGGACAAATTGCACTGTCGCTACAATCTTATATTTAAATCCCCGCCTTTGCCATACAGACAGGCTTTGGGTGTATGACAAATTTCCCTTTNNATCAGGAGGAAATTTGTCGTACACCCCTTCTTGAAGAGGAAAAATTACTTACAAAAAATCTTGCAGGCTATAAGGATTACCAGAAGCAAGTGATATATCGTTTGCTGCCATTTATTTGGTGACAATTTTGTGGTTTCCCTGTGATTCTGTGTGTATAATTACACGCGCTTTTTAACACAAAGTTTTACAAGATGTTGCAACGCGCCTTCGCCACTTTGGAGTAATTTCCGTTCAGTGCAGTTACGGAAGATTACGGAAATTTGTCGTACACCCGATTGCCCGGTTATTTTGGATTTTGTGTAATTCAAAGTCCTGAGTCAGCTAAGCTAAAGGCGAAACAGCGAAAGCATAAACAGCGAAATTTTTCGCAAGTCTGTAATAAACTGAGCTGGAATTGGGAAATAAATTTTAGCTTGGTTTCTCATATTATAAAGTTAGCGGCAAGCTACACACCAGATCAACTTTTAGCCTACTGATAAAATAGCCTACTACCGAATGATTGAAATAATTGATTTAAGGTCTGATACCGTTACTAAACCCGGGAGGGAAATGAGGGTTGTTATTGCTAATGCACCGGTTGGAGATGATCAGTTTGAGGAAGACCCCAGCATCAATTTGCTGCAGGAGCGTATCGCAGATTATTTGCAAAAAGAATCTGCACTTTGGCTTCCGACAGGTACGATGGCAAATCAGGTTGCGCTAAAAGTTCTGACCCGGCCGGGTGACGATGTCATTGTTAGTAAGGAAAGCCATGCTGTATGGCATGAAACGGGAGGTTCGGCTGCAAATTGCGGAACACAATTCACCAGTATTGGCAACCAGGGGGTATTTACACCTGAAGAATACCTGGCAGCAATTAAGCCGAAGGGACACCTTATGTATCCTCCTACTACACTTGTAGAGATTGAGAATACGCATAACCGCGCAGGCGGGATTATCTTTCCGCAGAATTATGCAGAGGCAATTTGCGCTATTTCTTCAGAACACAGGATTGCTACCTATTTAGATGGAGCCCGCCTTTGGAATGCGGCTATTGCATTGAATCAGCCCGCATCCTTTCTTGCGGCCCCATTCGATCTCGTAGCTGTTTCACTCTCAAAAGGGCTGGGTGCTCCGGGAGGTTCATTGCTGGCAGGCTCAAAAGATATTATCCGGCAATGTATAAGGTACCGGAGGATGTTTGGAGGAGCAATGAGGCAGGTTGGCATCTTTGCAGCTGCCGGAATTTATGCACTTGATCATAACATGGAACGTTTAGCTGAAGATCATGCCAACGCACGGCTGTTAGCTGAGCGGCTTTCCTCACATGAAAGGATTATTCTTGATCCGGATACTGTTCAAACCAACATTCTTGTTTTCAGTTTGACCGGAAGTGGGCCTGATGCACCAACTATTGTCAATCGGGCCAAAGAACGTGGCGTTTTAATATTTGCTTTTAACAATCATACAATTCGCGCTGTAACACATTTAGATGTATCAAAAGCCCAATGTGAACAGGCTGCTGAAATCCTGTTAGAGATTATGGATGAATAACATCAAATCAACCGGGTTATGTCTATGCAAATATGGCAAAGCAAGAGAAATAGGATGAGATAAGGCTGGGTATAGATCAGAAGGTTAGGGGTTAAACTCCCTTCGGGTGCACTGATAAACCGCATTTCAGCAATGAAAGCGGGTTTTTTATTTCGTTTCGGGGACAAATAGGGGGACAAATACCCCCAAACCTGCCTATCTTCGCTTAAAATTATTTGTGTGTCTGAATCTTGGCGGTAACTGTTTTGGCCATTTTCGGCACCCATACCCAAAACACCTAAATACTACCAAATGCCTAAAGCGTTCACACTGCGAAAGGATTTTAACCGTTTTACGGCCTCAAACCGATTCAATTTAGTGGCCTTGCAAGCCTTTACTTTTGGCATACATAACGCCCGGCTGAAACTGAAAAAAGATAAGGTTCGCTACAATGATATTCTAACGGTTATGGTTGTTGGCGAATTGCAAACAAATGGCTGCAAAGTTTCCGATTTTGGGCAAATATTAGGCTACAATATTACCACAAGTCGAAACGCTCTAAAAAGGGCTGTTAGCCGTTATTTGGTTTCTTATTATGGAGGTAAGCCAGGACGCGGCAAAGTGGCAAAGTTTTCTCTTACTGATAAAGGGTTAAGAGTTCAAAGGGTACTCCAAAATGAATTAGCNNTTCTTGCAAGAAAACTGGAAAATTTCAATGCAATCAAGAAAGCTACAAACGCCCGCGCTCGGGCGTGGGTGGTAGCATTTGATTGCGGGTATTCCAGTACCTCTTGCAGATGGTCTATAAGCCCGCGCCTCTCGTTTTTATAACCTTCCGATTTGGGCAAACGGAGCAATTTGTAAGTCTGTGTTTAATCCACTTCCCTTAATTAGGATTCAAATTGAAAAGCTTGAATATAATGAGAGATGGAATTGGCTTTATTGGCCACTGAAACAGGTTTTTATGTTTTGTGGGATGTTTTTGATATTGGTTGTATTAGTTGGGTTTGTAAGCTTAATTGTAAGCGTTATAAATTGGAAATTACCAAGAATAGAAAGTATTATAACGGGATTAGAGCTAATAACCTTTTTATGTGTCGCGGCAATTGTTTATGGATGGTTTGAGCATCTATCCGAAAAAGACAAAGAAACGTTATGGAGTTACGCTCCCTATGCAATAGGATTTGCAGGTATAGTTTATATCATTTCCCTGCATGGTGATTACGAAGACGCAAGAACGGAAAGCGATGCTTTAAAAAGTGAACTCTTGAAATTTGAAAGTGATTCAACTATTTCAAAAAAGATTGAGGCATATAAAAATGATAGTATTCCCGAAGNNCACTAAAACGCCACGCAATGAAAAATGAATCTTTAATCGGAACGGGCTTATTGAAATTTGGTTTAGCTATTGTATTTCTTGTCGCCAGTACTAAAATGCCTTACAAGTATTACGAATTTGTAAGGGTTGCCGGGTTCGTTGGGTTCTTAATTCTTGCCTTTACTGAATATCAAAAGTTAAATAAAACGCTTGCACTCTTTTGGCTGTTATCTGCCATTATTATTAATCCCTTAAAGAAGGTGGTTTTGCACAAAGAATATTGGATGGTTAGTGATGTTACTTTAGCAGTTATATTGATAATTTCAATATATATTGATGTCAAAAGAATAAAAAGCGAAGATTAAAAGCCGTGTGTTTGTAAAGGGCACCTCTAAAAACCCAAA
>PMXD01000328.1 GCA_003165895.1 Bacteroidota bacterium
CTAGTGTCATGTCAAGTTAAAATTGTCGGATAAAGTCTTTTTAATTTGATCCGGGCCTTCTCGTTTGTGAATTGCCAATTTATTACAGCATTAGCATTATTACGATGCTCTTGCCATGCCTGGACTTCGCTCATAATTGTTTCCATGTTATCAATTCGCCGGTTTAAGCATTGCCCCATCAATACATTCAGTTCTATTTCTGCCATGTTTAACCAACTACCATGTTTAGGAGTATAAATGAACTCAAATCTGTCCCAAATTCTTTTGGCTTCTTGCGGGGGATAGACTTCGTATAAAGCGGCTGCTTTATGTGTAGCCAAATTATCCATAACCAATGTAATTTTCTCTGCTCCCCTGTACCAGTCATCCGCTATTTGTTTTATGAATTTGGCCCAATCAACCATAGTTTTTCTTTCGCTGACTTCTACATACCTTTTGCCTTTCAAAGGCTCCGATGCAAGAAAAATATTGGCCACGCCGCATCGTTCATATTCAAAATCCTGCTTTGCCGGAACTCCAGGCTTCATTACTTCTGGCATGCGGGTTTCTTTAATCAATTGTTTGGGAGACTCATCCATACAAACCACCGGAAATTTCTCGCTATATGGCCTTTTATATACAGCCAACACTTGCTCCATTGAGGCCACAAACTGACTATTCTGTAGCGGCGGTATTACCCACCCCAATACTTTCCAGGGTTTTAATTCGTTTTTTTTAGCACTTGCCTGATTGTTTCGTGCGATATACTGTCAATATACTCCAATTCTACCATTTTGTCGGCCAACATCCTTAGTGACCAACGTGTAAAACCTTTCGGGGCTTTACTGCAACTCAATGCAATTAAGTGCGCCTCCACTTCGCCATCCGCTTTCTTTTCTTTTGCTTTTAAAGGCGCTTTACGTCCAAGGCATGCATCAAATCCATCTTCGACAAACCGTTGCTTCACTCGGTCTATCATCCGATCACTTGTTTTCAATACCTGGCTTATACTCCGTCCCGTTACCTTTTCACCGAACGGTCCATCATCGCAATTCAGTAAGATATAGGCAGTTCTATACTGCTGCGCTGTGTGGCTGCCTTTACTGATAATGGCCATGAGTTGCTCATGCTCGTGTTTGCTTAATGCCACTTTGTATTTTATCATACGCTTTTTGGAACGCTAAAATACAACTTTATCCGACAAAACTAACTTGACATGACACTAGTACCACCGTAACCCATTGCTTTTGCTTTGTGCTTAATTTCAGAAGTTTGTTTTTCTAATTTACCCAGGCTACCATCTTTTTTCAGGATCATTGGGCTGTTTTTGAAATCCGGAACCTGTGGGTCTTGTGCCATAAGAATTCCGATTTGGCTGAACACCAATAGTAAGAGCAATAATTTGTTTTTCATAGGACTTGTTTTAATTGGGTTAATTGTTGAAGTTATATTACAAATATAGAAACAAAGTTCATACACAAAAGAAGTGGCATAAAAAAAATGGAATAATGTTTTTGCAAACGGATTGAAGAAATATCTTTGCTGGTAACGAAAAAAAATGTATGCAAAAAAACTTCCGTTTGATATTATTACTAACAGCATTTATTTTGACTTTCTTAACCGGCTATGCGCAGGAGAAAAATAATAATGATGGCAACTATATAAGTGGTACTGATTATGCCCATGCACATGATAAGAAAGAAGTAAGGCGTGAGGAGGAGGAAAGGCCCGAAGCCAATGTTATAAAATTCAGTATGCTTTCATGGATAAGCGGGTGTATACCCTTTTACTACGAAAGGCGGGTTACACCGTGGATGAGTTTGCAATTTGGCCTTGGATTAACAACCCGCGACTTTATTGCCGATGGGGTTACTTATATTGTAGATGGATTGGGCTCGGCCCCGCAAAATTATAATAACTACGCCTTTTACGGTTCCCAGGGCCGCAAATCATCGATAGGAGCCTATGCGTCTTTTCAGCCCAAATTTTATCCGGGCAGAAGGGCTCTGGCTGGTTTTTATGTTAGTCCGATGGTGGAATTTAAACGATTTGACTTTACTGCTGAAAATGTTGACCCCACGGCGGTTTCGGATGATGAGCAGCCTGTATATTTAAGTAGTAAAATAAAAGAGTACAGAAATGCCGTTGATTTTACTGTAAATATTGGTAGGCAGTGGTTACTGCCCTCCAAAGTTTCGCTGGAGATTATGGGGGGTGTAGGATTTAGAAAACTTTGGGAGCAGAGGCGGTTTATTACGGAATCTGATGCTTATAATCCCGCAACCGGTTATTCGGGATATTCTTTTACAAATACTACCACATGGTCTAACACTTACCGGCCTGAGTTTAATTTATCGTTTATTATTGGCGGGTATTTTTGATTATGATATCATCCGCCGTTATGGATAGCTTTACGCCAATACCGACCTCGAAATAACGATACGCTGTACCTCGCTGGTGCCCTCATATATCTGGGTAATCTTGGCATCGCGCATCAGGCGTTCAACATGGTATTCTTTTACATAGCCATAACCACCATGAACCTGAACAGCCTCCACCGTAGTTTTCATAGCTACTTCCGATGCAAAAACTTTAGCCATTGCCGAGGCTATATCGTAATTTTTATGCTGGTCTTTTAATAAGGCCGCTTTGTAAACTAACAGTCGTGCGGCTTCAATTTCGGTGGCCATATCAGCCAGTTTAAAAGCAACGGCCTGGTGGTTTATAATTTCTTTGCCGAAAGCTTTACGCACTTGTGCGTAATCAACCGCCAGTTCATAAGCACCTGCTGCAATACCCAATGCTTGTGCGGCAATGCCTATGCGGCCACCGCTCAAAGTCTTCATGGCAAATTTAAAACCGAAACCATCTTCACCTATCCGGTTTTCTTTAGGTACTTTTACATCATTAAATAAAAGGGTATGTGTATCGGATGCACGGATACCTAATTTATCTTCTTTTTTGCCCACAATAAAGCCCGGCATTCCTTTTTCAACTATCAAAACATTAATGCCTTTATTTCCTTTTTTGGGATGGGTTTGTGCTATTACCAGGTAGACTGAAGCGCAGCCGCCGTTGGTTATCCAGTTTTTGGTGCCATTTAAAATGTAATGGTCGCCCATGTCAACAGCTGTGGTGCGCTGGCTGGTGGCATCGCTTCCTGCTTCAGGCTCGCTGAGGCAGAAGGCCCCTATTTTTTCGCCTTTGGCAAGTGGCACCAGATATTTTTGTTTTTGCTCTTCGGTTCCAAATTCTTCAAGCCCCCAGCAAACCAGCGAGTTATTAACGCTCATTAAAACCGAGCATGAAGCGTCCACTTTTGAAATTTCTTCCATGGCTATAACATAACTGATGGCATCCATACCGCCGCCACCGTATTTGGGCGAAACCATCATACCTAAAAAACCAAGTTCGCCCATTTTTTTTACCTGCTCTGCCGGCCATTGCATGTGTGTATCGCGTTCAATTACGCCTGGCTTGCATTCTTTTTGTGCAAAATCGCGCGCCGCCTGGCGTATCATTAAGTGTTCTTCGGTCAGTGAAAAGTTCATGGTATGTATTAGTTATCGGTAAGTGGATAGAGATATTAACGGTGGCGAAGATAGGAGAAATGAGGGTAAGGGCAAGGTAAGGGGATGAGAATATTTAGTTGCCATTTCCTTTTGCTTTCAAATCAGCTTTCACCTAAAATTTGGAGCGCGCTTTGATAAACCTGGTCGCTTATCCAAAATTTCGGTTTTGCCCGAAGTTCATCCAGGATGGCTTTACCTTCCGGAATCAGTTTTTTTTCCTTTGCCCTTATTATAATACCAACTACACCAATCGTTTTAATGCCCATACTCCTTGCAATAGAGGTTCCTCTTCGTTCATCTATCAACAAAAAATCAGGGGCAATCTCATTAGCAAGGGTAATGGCCTGTGCTTCTCCTTCATCCAACTTTTCGCTTAAATCAGAAAACAGCAATGAATTTGACGGCTGTAGAATAGAAATCCAATTTGCCTGCCGGAATTCGTCAATAGAAAAACCCAACGTTTCTATTTTTTGAATTTCTTCATAAACGATGGGAGGAATAATAACCTTTTCAAACAATTGCTGAAGAATTGTAAGGCGGTTGATTTTGATAAAGCAAATTAAAGGCGAGGCATCACTTATAATCAGCATTGCGCTCATTTACAACATTGTTATAATCGTATTGCAAGTCCTCGATGGAATAATGGACCGGTATTTTTTTTGAACCTAATACTTCCATCATTTCCGCCTGGCTGATCTGACAAAAAGAGGCGGCCTGACCTAAGGTAAAAATATTGGTTGCGTACAAATGCTGCGCAATTTCTATTTTAAACTGTGCTTCACTCAGACCTGAGCGTTTAACGTCCTCGTCGCTTATAATAACTGACATTTCAAAAGCATTTTTACAAAACTAGTGAATCTTTAGTTGGGAATAGAAAACATCTGATTACACCAGATAAGGAGTAATTTTTATTGATTAGCCCGCTCAATAATGCCGGTAGTGCTAAAGCCATTTAAGTACGGAACAACTTTTACCTGCCCACCGTAACTTTTTACAAAAGAACTGCCAGCAATTTCCTCCGGCTTCCAGTCGCCGCCCTTTACTAAAATATCGGGCTTAATGGCGTGTATTAGTGTTTCGGGGGTATCTTCTTCAAATATTACAATGGCATCGGTAAACTGCAAGGCTGCAAGTAAAACAGCCCGCGATTGTTGGTCATTAACCGGGCGGCCTTCTCCTTTTAAGCGTTTTACCGAGGTATCGGAATTAAGGCCTATAACCAGCCTTTCGCCCATTTCGCTACATGAAGCCAGCAGGCGGGCATGGCCCTGATGCAGAATATCAAAACAGCCATTGGTAAACACAATCTTATCGCCCAGCCTTCTCCAGAATTCAATCCGTTTCAGGAGGTCGTTCAGATGAAATAATTTTGATTCGATTTTATCGGTGAAAACCAAGTGCTTAGGTTTTAGGGCTTACTTCTTTTAACGAAGGTTCGCGATTAAATATTGCAAGCAACACTAACGAAATTACCCCTCCTATTAAAACTGAAGCGGTTTGCGCTGACCAGGAAACCCAGCCATAAGATATAGCGGCGCTGCCGGTTACGCCATAAACACCAACAATTAATTGCATAAAAATAGGATAAAGTCCTAAACCTCCCGGAGTTAAGGAAAAGGCAAAGGCACTAAAGGCCAAACACATCAATGCTGCTACCATAGGCAACTTCGCAGTTTCGGGAAACATAAAAAATCCGAGGTAGCCCATTAAAAAATAACAAACCCATATCATACAAGTATGAAACACAAATTCCCAGGGCCTGCCTATATCTTTAATGGAAATCAGACCATTAAATAAACCTGCTACCCTATCTTTAACCTGTGCGTTTAAAACCTTGAAACCTTGTTTTTTTACCCTGTATGCCCAAAAGGCAAAAACTAAAATAAGCACTCCAGCCATAACCCCATACTTTGTAGTTGGGTTTATCTGGTATTTGGCAGCAGTTTCAGCAGATTTGGCTACAACCATATCTTTTAGGTGCAAAAACTTATCTGTTTCAAATATGAATAAAAAAGAGCCAATAATTCCCAGGCATAAAACATCAACAACTCTCTCCAGAACCATAGTGCCAATGGCTTTATCCATGGGCACATTTTCGTACCGCGAAAGCACCCCGCAACGGCTCACCTCGCCCAAACGTGGAAAGAACAAGTTCAGAAAGTACATAATCATTACGCTGAAAAACGTATTAAACAAACCTGGCGAATAGCCCAGGGGTTTAAGCAAAAGCCTCCATCGTTGTGAACGGAAATAATTGCTGATAAGGCCCACTACCACCGGAACTATTACCCACAGGTAGTTAGCCCGCCTGATATCGGCCATTACTTCCTGTTTCTCAGCATCGCTCATCTGGCCAACAAACCAGTAAACAATACCGATGCCGATACCTAATGAAACCACCAGCTTTAAAAAACCTTCAATGTATTTTTTCACTTATTTAATGGCTGAGTTGGTTAGCTGAATTAACATGTATGGTAACCGGAACGTGGCTTTTATGCTCTTCCAGCGTTAACATGCAGTAAGAGATAACGATAACAATATCGCCTACTGCTACCTTGCGGGCAGCAGGGCCGTTAAGGCAAATAGTGCCCGAGCCCCTTTCGCCTTTAATAACGTAGGTTTCAAGGCGTTCGCCATTATTGATATTTACTATTTGCACCCGCTCGTGTTCTACTAATTTGGCGGCATCCATCAGGTCCTCGTCAATAGTAATACTGCCAATATAATTCAGGTCAGCCTGGGTAACCGTAGCACGGTGTAGTTTCGATTTATATACTGTTATAAACATAGCGGGGCGAAAGTAATGGAAATTTGATAATGGAGAAATTTGACTTTACCAATTGGGCGTGCGCTGCGCAAAGCCGCAGGTCGGGCTATCCGCTGCAACTCNNACTCCTCGCTCCCAAAGCCTCGCTGCGGGTTTTCCGCTACTATCCCTCACGCGACCGGCACCGGCTGCTAAAACTCCCCTCCTGATTCAGGAGGGGCTGCCCTGGGGTGGTTAGGCTGTTCTGTATTCAACCTCTCCTGAAAAGTGACACCGTCCCGGACGGTGTCACTTTTTTTTGATTACTTACCTAATTATCAATACTTTATATCTTTTTACACGGTGACAGTGATTACCGTTTTTTTTCGATTTTAAGCCATCTAAAAGGCGATTTCGCCTTAAGCTTGTTATGCTTTTATCAAGGTGCACCAAACTTAAAAATGAGCTGCATATTGCCCATAGTGAAGTAAGATGTTGCGCCCTGCAGCAACTCAACCCCGAACAGCTAAAGCAAATAGAGGAAATGATACAACGCAATTTACCGGCGCCAGATACCGAAAATGGTGATTGAGCGCCCGGCTGTTTTGTATTAAGCCCTGAAATGTTTCATCCAGACTTACTAGGGAATGCCGCCTTAAATTTATTACGAATATGATCCTTCCCAGCCAAGTCTCCCTTCCGAAGGTTGGGGACGCGGCGTTAGGGCGTACCACTTTCCAGATATTGGAACTTGATTGAGTCTGGCGAGCCAATCAATCATTGAAAGTTTCACGTAATGTTTATCACCTGCGGCCTTTGCCCTGCCCTCAATTCCACGAGTTCTTATTTCTTAACCAAAACCATTTTATCCTCATCCTCATGCGCCGTTTTTGCCTTCCCTTCCATAACCATGCATCTAACTATGCCCCAGACATTAGTCTTTTCGTGGGCATAATTAACTGATAAAATATCTGCTATATCATGCGCGGAAAAATGATCCAGCCTTTGTTCTAATAGTTTTGCATAAACCGAAGCGGCAAGCAATTGGTAAGCAAATGTGAGACTATTATTATGAGAAATAAAAATGTTTTTTAGCTGTAACAAGTAAATGCTTTCAGGATTTGAATTCCAATCTTTACGAACCGGAAGATTACGAAAAACAGTAGGTATATGTGAACTAAATTCCAAACGGCAAATAGTTTTATAGCCTTGTGGGATTTCATCCAGTTCCTTTCCGAACTGATCAACAACCCTTCGCAGTTTAATACTTACATAATTGTTTCTGCTGCTTTGATGACTCCTGAAATCTGTATAAATATCAAATGTTGAATTTAATGGAAAGGATTCAGGTGCATAGGAGACAAAAAACCACTCTGCATTTTCCTTGGTAAATTCCCTACCCGGAAAAAGTTTGGCCGTAATTTCCTTCGAAACCCTGCCCAATACTTTTAAACTTTCTTTTTGCTCCATTGTTCATTGTAAATTTAACTATTTCAAATGATCCTTTGCTATTTCATAAAACGTATCAATTTGTTCATCGTCCATATTTTGTATTGCTTCCAGCACATCATCAAGATTATGGATATGAATTACAGCCGGTATACCAATACTCAAACGCCTGAAAATCTCTAATGTTTCCATTAGGGTCAGATAACCTTCACAATAATTATAAAATTCCTGCGGCGGAACGGGAAAAGCTACTTCTTCCTCAATTTCTCCCAGAACATTCATATCGGGTTCGCCTAAGGGTAATACTTTGGCATACAAGGCAATATAAAGAACTGGCCTGCCAAATGCAGAACAATAAACTGCAAATGTCGCTGCTTTAGCAGGGTTGCGGGACGTACTTGTTCTTGGGATAGAACGGCTCGCCGGACTCCCCATAAAACCTTCAGTAGTTCCCCGGAAAAGGTACTTGCCTGGCATTTGCTAATTGCAGTTAATTATTTATGTACTATCCAACCCCAACTCTTCTAGAAACCGATTATGTTTCTCCGCAGCCTTCCTTTCAATATCAACGAACTTAGCATGTACTGCTTTAAATCAATTACTGCTTCATCGCTAACTGTACTAATATAACGATCGCGCTACTCCCAAGTGGGCTACTTCAAAGTTTTGGCTAAGCCCAAATGGGGGAAGTGAACTAAATTAAGTTAGGCCGTTACACTTACTTGCGTATCACTTACCTGATACTTATTTCTCAATTCCTTTTTTATGATCCAATCATTTATTTCCTCGATAAAATTTAGTTCCTCGTCAGTTACAAAATAGGAATGAGCATTTTGATTTCTTAAATGACCTAATTTAAACATCCATTTTGTTTTTTCCTCCTTACCTCCAGAAATCTTTTCCTCACCTGGTCGTGTATATTCTTTTTCAAAAATCTCCTGCCAATGTTTTAGTGCTATTTCTCGATAAGAGATAATGTATAAGCAATCCCAAGGTTCAATTTCGTCTTCATCATTTTCGATTTCCCTGTTTCTAGTAATTGCGGCAGTATGGGCTTCTTCATAAAGCTTTGGAGGAAGTCCTTTTTTTAGCCACATTTTACCAAATTTTTCTTCTAGCCTTTCTTTGAAATCTTCCTTGAAATGGGTTTCAATATCTCTGATAACTTGGAATGCCCGGGTATTATTTTCCTTTTCCTCTTTCTTTAAATATTCATCCAAACCTTCCGGTTGAAAGTCCGGGAAAGTATCACGAATAGATTTTTGAAAGGTGCGCCAGTATTTTGTTTCTCCTCCTGCGCCATAGGAAGATTTCATGTTTATTTTAGAGTCATCATCTAAGTCCTTAATAAAATTGATGATAGCATCTAAATACGTCTTTGTATCTTCTACTAACGTTTTTATGGAGCCATTTAAATTTGCGCCATCCTTTTTTAAATGTTTCAGGATGTCATTGAGAACCATAATTAGCCCATATACACCTTTATTAATTAATAGCATCCCGTCAATTTCCCGGTTCCATTCATCTATGAGATTCTCAGATATATACTTAAAGCTTTGCATTAAGTAAGTTTTAAGCTTCTCATAGCTGACATCTAAGTCACCTTCGTAGAAAGTTCCAAGTTCTTCTATTTTGTTTTTAGAAACTTTTCCTAAAAAACCACTTCTTCTTAACGCATTTTCTACTGCCTGCGTTGTTATTATTTTTTTGTCTTCCCCAATAGATATTTTATTGTAAAGAGGAGATTCTCTGTTTTCTCCAAGAAATATAGAAATTCTTGAACACAAAGCTCTCTGTTGATCAACATAACTGTCAGAAGTCCAAAGTAAGTCCGCATTTAATGTATTTCTCAAATCTTTCGATACGGCCTTTTGGTTTTCGTTAATTTGCATGAACAATTTGACTTGCTCTTCGCGACTAAGATCTAAAAAGGCAACAACGGGAATTGTGTTTTTGTTTTTATAGTCGCTGTTGGAATATCCATATAGTCTATGTTGGCCATCAATAATATATGCCGAGCGATATTTTTTAGGAAGATGAAGAACACCTACGCGAGAAAGTGTATTATCAACCTGTGTATTGGCTCTGTCAAATTGGCACTTTTTGGTGTCTATGTTTAAAACAATAGAGTTTGGAAAATAACCGCCATTCTCGACGAACTCATAAACTGATTTTAATCTTGCTTTTTTTACCAGTCTTTGATATGTAGGCATCATATTAACGTTGGCCTTATTTCTATGAAGGACGTAACCAATTTTTAAAAGCTTTTCTGGCTCAATAGCAAATGAATAATACGTATGCCCTCCCATTGAGCCCTCAACAGCCGGAACCCTTGTATCCATATCGGGGATTTCCTGGTCGTGAAAAATGGAGCCTAGAAATTGGTATTTGCTAGCGCTACCCAGCTGATCATACAAACTGTAGAAGTAGTCTATATTGTCTTCGTTTAAGTGTATTCCTCCAATACTGGTTAAACGAGCAAGATCATCATCTGATAAAAAGTAATTTTTTGTTGCTAAAATAAATTTCACCTTGGGCTTGCTTCCTGGAAATAATGCTTCAGCGCTATTTTTCAGTCCTTGAATGATTCCTTTATAGCTCTCCAATTCCTTTTTGAAATCGCCTTTCTTATTTGTTTCAGCACATTTGCATTCAACCAAAATAATGCTTTCTGCGTCCTTGGCAAAAATGTCTATTTGTTTTCTTAAAGATTCTTTTTCCTTATCATAGGGTAACGAGAACTTACGATTTTCATTAAGAAAATCATAACCCATAAGAGCAAATAATGCCCAAGTGTAATCTTCAAAAGCGATATCCGTTGGCTTTTGTTTGGAAACTCTTATTGAAGATTGAAATTTTTTATCTAACGTCCATCCCTGCTTAATATATTTATCTAAATCAGCATCTGAAATCTTTTCAGTAAAATAATCCTTTCTTCTTTCTTTTAGTTGCTTGGTTTTTTCTGCACCTGTTACTAACTTACCAAGGAGTTCAATCCGCAAATTATTATTCATTATGTATGGTTTATACTGCCGTAAATTAGTCCGTCTATAATAGGGATGGACATGATTTATTATAAATTTAATAAACTTGCTTGATATTCGTGAATATGTATTCGCTAATCAATCCTCTTACTGCATTCTTTCCTCCTATAGTACTTGCCCTAGTTATTTCAATAGGCTTTTGATCTTCATATATTTTTAATATTGCATCGTGTTTGGCGTTAGTTAAAATATAATAAGCACCCCGGTCTTTTAATTCGTTTAGCCAGGAAGCTAATTTTTCCTGATCTTCTAAAGAAAATAATTTCTGATTATACGCTATGAATCCATTGTTCTCATGTGCAACAGTATACGGCGGATCAATAAAAACCAAATCACCCTTCTTTACGCGCTCTAGGGATATCCCAAAATCTTGTGGAATTAAATTTGTTTTTTTTAATCTTTGGCTTGCTAGGCGGAGATTGTTTTCATCGAGACTTATATTTTTTCGGAAACCAAATGGGACATTGTAGCCGCCATTACTATTAACCCTATATATACCATTATAGGAGTACATATTTAAATAGATAAACTGTGCTGCCTTTTTTTGTGATTTAGAGAAGTTGTGAGATCTTATTTCATAATAATCCTGTTCCGTTGAACCAAATTTATTTATCAATTTAATAACGCCTTCAACGTCATCTCGAATTTGTATATAGGTTTCAATTAAATCGTTATTGAGGTCAGATAAATACACGTTTTTACTTGGATTTAAATAAAAAAATATAGATCCGCCACCTAGAAAAGGCTCGTGGTAGTTATTAAATTTTGCAGGTAAAAATTGCCTTAGATTTTTAATCAACCATTTTTTACCACCTGCCCAACGGAGAAATGGTTTAACTGTGGTTTCGGTCGGTAGAAGACTTAATTGATTAGCCAATGTATTTAATAAATTGATTAGCGCTAAATATCGCAAATTTAAGAAACGATTTATAATAGCTGCTTTGTTTATGAACACCCATTTGCTTAACATGTTTTTTGAGCGAACGCGTCCAACTTTTTGAATTTTTGTAGCTTCAGGCTACGGCAATTCAACTATTAATCACACATTAAAATCTACACGCAAATTTCATCTGCCATGCTTCATTAATTTGCATTCAACAAATCATCAACAAACGCACCTCCCCGGTTTTTTCGCTGGGTGCCCGGTGCACACAGGGAAGCACTTTACTTTCAGGATGCTCAACCGCCAACCTCCATAAGCTACCTCATTTGGGCGTAGCCTGACCCATTTGGGCGTAGCGTGTTGTTTGAGCGTAGCTTCCAGCTACGCTCTGCTATGTCTATAGCGTCACGCTATAGTATTTGCATTTAGCAACATGCCAAATCCCGTCTCACGCCACTTTCATGGCTTAATGCCAAATATCCAACCGCAATAACCAAAACGCTTTATCCTTTTTGAGCGTAGCTTTCCCTTTTTGAGCGTAGCTTTCCAAGCTACGCCCCCTTCAGGGCTGTATAAAATTAATTGCATCTCCACCGGGCTTCACCCGGTGCTGTTATATTACGCCGCTTTCATGGCTTAATACCAAACAGCCAACCACAATAACCAAAACGCTTTATCCTGCTATTGGGGGTCGGTATTCTATTGTCTTAATAACATGTATTTCAATCTCCTTTTTTAAGTTCGGTTTTAATAAACTCGGCCAGTTCTTTGGCCGAAGGCAATTGTTTTTGCAAAACCTTAGGCACCGACTTTGCCAGTTGGTATTCGGCAACCGCAATAGGCTTATCAATCCCTTTTAAGGCATATTCCACCTCAACCGAATTTTTTTCGGCGCAAAGTATGATGCCGATAGAGGGATTTTCGTCTTTTAATTTTACGCGGTCGTCAAGCAGGTTCAGGTAAAAATTCATTTTGCCGGCAAATTCCGGTTCAAACGGGCCTATTTTTAAATCGAAGGCTACCAGGCAACGCAACTGGCGCTGAAAAAAAAGCAAGTCTACAAAATACTCTTTGCTGTTCAGTTCAAGCCGGTACTGGTTTCCTATAAAAGTAAATCCATAACCCAGTTCCAGGATAAATTGTTTTAGTTTTTCAAGCAGTCGTTTTTCCAAACCGCGTTCGTCAGGGGTTTATCTATGCCTAAAAAACTGAGGTTATAATTGCTTTTAAGCATTTCATCGGCCTGTAGTTGCAAATGGGCAGGCAAAGTTTTTTTAAAATTATGCTGTTTGGGCAACTGCCGGTGGTGCTTATATGCGTTGGCTTTTATCTGGTTCAGCAGCACTTTGCGGCTCCAGCCGCAAGCGGCGGCCATGGTTATATAGTAAATACGTTCCCCGTTCTTTTTGGTTTTTTGCATCAGCAAAATATGATGCCCCCAGGGCAGTATGCCCAATGGGGCGCCATTGCCGCCCAATTCTGAAACAGGCTGTTTCAGTTTTAATTCTGAAACAAGCTGTTTCAGAAATACGGTGTCGCTGTATTCTTCATAAAACTGTTTCATAAACCAGAGGTTGCGTGGCGAAAAACCGGATGAAATACCCGTTTTCTTTTCAATATCGCGCGATAGTTTTTCAATTACACCTTCGCCCCAGCCTTCTGTTTTTTGTTTTTCAAAAATCATGGCGCCGATATTCCAGTACAGGCGCGTAATATCAGTATTAATTACCCTGGCAACGTTCAGTTTGGTATGGCTTATTTCACCGATTATTTTTTTAAGAAACAAAGAATAGTCAGTACCTGTTTCCTTTATTTTAGGCTTGGGCATATTTAGTAACTGTTGAAGCTTAATTGCTGCTATTTAGTGGAATTATGGCTAAAGTGAATATAAAGCGAAGTTTTCTATTCACGCAATGCATTTTTCAAAATCCCGTCTTACGCCTTTTCAGGGCTGTAAAACAATTAATTGAATGTCCACCGGCCTGCTGGTAGGCAAGGCTTCACCCGGTGCTGTTATATTGCGCCGCTCCCCGGTAAGCCGGGATGAAACATTTCAGGGCTTAATGCAAAACAGCCTTATACAAGGCCTTGGTGGCTATTTTTAAATTTTACGCACTTTAAAAAACGCCTTAAGCAGAAAGTGGCTTTACGGTGGCTAAAAATCAGAAAAAAACGGGTACCACTGTACCCGTGCAAAAAGTGGTTAAGTTATTGGTAATGAGCAAAGTAATTAAAAAAAAGTGTACCCGTCCGGCACGGGTACACTTTTTGAAAGTGGTTGAATGCAGAACAGCCGGCCTCTCCCGCCCTTCGCTGCGCTGGGGCACCCTCTCCATGCTTCGCATAGAGAGGGGAATTTTCGAGGTGGTTGTCTTTTGTGTGAGGGATTAGCAGAGGAAAGCCCGCAAGCGAGGTTTTGCGAGTGCGGACTTGGAACGGATAGCCCGGCCCACTATTTCAGCGGGCACGCCCAAACAGCCATCCTCAGCAAATCATCAGCAAACGCACCTGCCCGGTTTTTTCGCTGGGTGCACGGTGAATGCAGGGAAGCACTTTACTTTCAGGATGATCAACCGCCAACCGCCATAAATTACCAGGGCCTAAGCTGATAGGGCGTGCCTTAGGTTTAGCCCGGTAGTGCAGGTCAAAGAAATGTTCACTTAAAAATGATTCAAATCCTTCATCTGCCCCGCCATATAGTTTTTTGAGTTCATTGCGTATTTCGGGCACAAACACTTTTTGTTCAGCTTGTGCATTCGGCAATATTTCACTCGCCCCGCCGTAGTAAGTGCATAAAAAGGTATTGGTTGGTACGGGAGAGCGGTCTACATGAAAAGAATAAACATCGGTTGGAAAAAACGGATAGGCATTATCTCTATCATAACATCTGATAAGATTAAGGATTGGAGATGCACCATGAGCGGTGAGCACCTTTAAGTCATTTAAAAGAATTTGGCGGGCAAGCTGCCCCTGTTCACCCAACTGAAGTTCAAGCAGTTCCTCTTGTTCAAGCACCGCTATATTTCCGTTTAGTTTTACCTTTTTAACTATCTCCGAAAAATCACCGGGTAGTTTACGGGTCCAGCAAATTGCATTAATTTCTCCATCAAAAGGCATGCTAACAAGGTCTTGAAAATTTGTTACATATTGAATTTGATTCTCTGCATGGTATAAATCTATCATAATGGGTAATGTTAAATATAAGGGTTTCCCCAACTTTCAATCGGTTGTAACCATTGGTGTTCGAAACATGCGCCCGTTCGTATTTAGTGCGTCTGTTTTGGTACAAGTCTCTCCTCCCCCTACGCCCCCTCCAGAGGGGGACAGTGCCATTTTTCGCGTTGCGAAAAATGGATCAGACCTGCATTTTTAAGGTTTGGAACGGTGATGCTTTGTAACGAGTGTGGAACAGGCCAACGCATTGTAATGCGTCTGCAAAACAGCCACCCGTTTTTGCAAGGCGCAGATTTGACAACTTTTGAAAAGTTGTCAAATCTATATTACGTCTAATTCAACGCCATATTATCAATCAACCTCACCCCCCCAATTTTAACCGCCGTAAGTGCAATAAGTTTTTCTGACCTCCGTTTAGGCACTTCAAGTGTTTTTGCATTCCTTATTTCAAAATACTCAGTTTCTATTCCCTCAAAACCTGCCAGCCTTTTCAGGCTTTTTTGCTGAATAACCCCTATTTCGGCCTTTGTATTTTTAAGCTGTGCTTTGGCATATTTCAGGGTTTTTGAAATTTGGACCGCCAGTTTCCGGGATGTTGCGTCAAGCCGGGTGTTTCTTGAACTCATAGCCAGGCCGTCTTTTTCCCTGACTGTGGGGCACATCACCAACCGGGTGTTTAATTTTATCTTTTTTATAAGCAGGCCTACAATCAATTGCTGCTGGTAATCTTTTTGGCCCATAAAAAGCTGGTGGGGCTTAACAATTTTAAGCAGCCTTGCCACTACCTGGGCCATGCCATCGAAGTGGCCCGGCCTGAAGCTGCCCTCCAAAATATTGGCAATTAAGCCAAAATTAAACCGCCTGCCTGTCTGGTAGGCAGGCTTTTTCTGCTCCAGCCCATTTGGATATATTTCCATTACTGAAGGCAAAAAAAGCACATCGCAACCTGCGTGGCTTAACAATTTAATATCATTGGAGATAGTAACGGGGTATTTTTCGAAATCGCTTTTATCGTTAAACTGGGTTGGGTTTACAAAAATGCTGCAAACGGTTAATTTACAATGTATTTTACAAGTATCTATTAAAGCAATATGCCCCGGGTGCAAAGCCCCCATAGTAGGCACAAAACCTATGGAAAGGCCCTGTTTTTTGGCCTTTTTAATATAATCTTCAAGGTCTTTGATTCGCTTAAATATCAACATAAATAAGATGGCTTAACAGGATTGGCAGATTAAAACTTTGTGTTTATTCGGATTTTTGTTATTATCTTTGCAGTCCAATTCATTTCATTCAGAAATTCCTTTCACTCACTTACTCAAACCAAACAATAATATGGAAAAAAAGAGAATTCTTATCGTGACCCAGGAAATGGACCCATATCTGGCTCTTACCGAAGCCTCTAAGATAGCAAACGAACTTCCTAAGTATATGCAGGATAATGGTATGGAGATTAGGGTGTTAATGCCCAAATTTGGTACCATAAATGAAAGAAGGCACAGATTACATGAAGTTGTTCGCCTTTCGGGTATTAATGTTATAATCAACGATGAGGATTATCCTTTGGTAATAAAAGTAGCTTCTTTACCCGGAGCCCGCCTTCAGGTTTATTTTTTGGATAATGAAGACTTTTTCAAGCGTAAGCTGGTTTTCCATGACGAAAACAACAAGTTTTTTGATGACAACTCAGACCGCATGATATTTTTCTGCAAAGGCGCTCTTGAGACTGTAAGGAAATTTGGCTGGGCGCCGGATATTATCCATTGCTTTGGCTGGATGACCAGTTTAATACCAATGTACCTTAAGACTACTTATAAAGACGATCCTATTTTTACCAATACCAAAGTAGTTTATTCAGTTTTCAAAAATGAGTTTGCCGATAAGTTAAAGAACGACTTTACTACCAAACTGGCCATAAGCGAAGATATTTCGAAGAAACACCTGGAATATTTTAAGGCCGGCGATAATACCAGCCTGCTGATTGGAGGCTCGGAATTTGCCGATGGATTAGTGGTTGGCGAGGCTTTGGACGAAAAAGTTTCGAGCTTTGTAAAGAAGGCCAAAGGCAAACAGGTACTAAAGATGGCAAGCACCGAAGCGAACCCTTTAACCTTATTAAACGAGTTCTACCAAAATATTCTTGCCAACTAAGCGTTTCTGTGCTTTATTTGCGCAAAAATAATACCTGACCGTATCTTGAAAAATAAACTGAACTTTTATATAGCACCGGCAATTTTAATTTGCTGGTGCTTGTTTTCTATACAGAGCTGTAAGGACCCTGTTATACTGAGCAAAAACCTGTTAACCAAAAGCGATACCCTTAACCTGGCTAAAGATACGCTGGCAATTGTTTGTACCACAGTGTTGCAAAACAATCTTAGCTCATCAGGTATTATTGATGGCATCCTGGGCAGTATGAGTGACCATAACTTTGGTGTAACGTATGCCGGCTTTTATGCGCAGTGTGCTTTAACCACTACTTCGCCTACTTTTGGTACCAAGCCAATATTAGATTCGGTGGTATTAAGCCTGGGTTTTGATGCTCCTTACGGTTCATGCAGCAAGCCTGTCAATATTTATGTTTACGAACTTAACCAGGATCTTTTAACCACCGGTAATTATTTTACTACTACTTCTTTCCAGGTTAAAACACCGCCTATAGGACAGAAGTTACACTATGTACCCGATTTTGTGGATAGTATTGAGGTTGTGCAGGCAGGTGGTAACGAAGCCCCGCAATTAAGAATTGACCTTACCCAGGCGTTTGGGTATAAATTGTTGAATGCCGACTCGGTTTCGTTGCTAAGTGATTCTTTATTTTTAGTGTATTTTAAGGGTATATATGTTACGGCCGCCGGCCCTGTGGGCAATGGTATGATGGCTTGTAATTTATCGTCAGCATTATCCTCCATTACTATGTATTACCGCAATACGGATACGGGTGACTCGATTGAAAACTCATTTAGTTTTCCAACTACAGGGGTTTCGGTTAACCATTCGGATAATAATTATTTCGGCACCCCGGTTTTAAATGCAATACAGAACCCGACCGCCAATAACCAGAAATTGTACCTTGAAGGCGGTGGTGGTTTGTACGATAAAATATTATTTAATATTGATACTTTAAAGAAACAAAATACAGGCGTTAATAAAGCAGAGTTGGTAGTTGCCTTGTCGAGGCCAGATTCGCTTTCTGCTGCGCCATCTTCATTAACCCTGCTTTATATTGATGATGCCGGTGTTGGCCAGCTGGTGGAGGATGCTTCTACAACAAGTTTCGGTGGAAGTTTACAGGAAGATACACTGAATGGCCTGATGGTTAGCCGGTATCATTTTAACATAAGCATATATATGCAACGGGTGTTGCAGGGTATTCATAATAATAACGGGCTTTACCTTGAAATCCCCTCTGCTAATTCGAACCCTGCCCGTGTGGTGCTTACAAACCCCACTCCGGGAACGCCGAATAGTAATATTTATCGCACCTATTTAACGGTGCTATATACTAAATTGTAATATTATGTGCGGAATAGTAGCTTACATAGGCCACAGGGAGGCATATCCGATTTTAATTAAAGGGCTAAAAAGGCTGGAGTATCGTGGTTACGATAGTGCAGGGGTGGCATTGTTGCACAACGGCCTTAACATATATAAGTGTAAGGGCAAGGTTACTGACCTTGAAAACACCACCAAAGGAAAAGATGTATCTGGCAGCCTGGGCATGGGCCATACAAGGTGGGCTACCCACGGCGAACCCAACGATATTAACTCGCACCCGCATTTATCCGAGTCGGGTGAGATAGCCATTATACACAACGGTATTATTGAGAATTACGCTACGCTGAAAGAGGAATTGAGTAAGCGTGGGCACCATTTTATCAGCGACACAGATACCGAGGTACTGGTACACCTGATTGAGGATATAAAGGAGCATGCACACGTAAACCTGGAAGAGGCGGTGCGTTTGGCTTTGCATGAAGTGATTGGCGCTTATGCTATTGTTATTATATCGAAGAATGACCCTACCAAGCTGATTGGCGCCCGTAAAGGTTCGCCATTGGTGGTAGGTATTGGTGAAGGTGAATTTTTTATGGCGTCTGATGCCACGCCGATTATTGAGTATACGCGTAACGTTACCTACTTAAAGGATGGTGAAATTGCGTATATAAAGGATGGGAAGTTGAGTATAAAGACTACTGA
>PMXD01000202.1 GCA_003165895.1 Bacteroidota bacterium
TAATTTTTAACAGCTTCTAAGAGTTAGAAGAAATATTCAAAACCGATTTTGATTGACCTTGCTACAGCCTGATGTTTCCTTTTGGTATCATATTAAAAGTGTTCAAAACGATCTTAGTGTAACTTAGTGTTCTTAGTGCCTTAGTGGTTAATTTCTCTTTTAATTATTCGTTAAGTTAATGACATTGTCATTTCACTCTAATCCGTAACGTTAAAATCCGTTTTCCTTGCCAATTCTGTTATTCTTATTCCTGAAGTGGGCCGTTTTCGCCAAATTTTCGTAAACCTGTACCTATGCTTAAACTTACGGCACACTGTTTGGTTAATAACTACAGAAAACAAGGTTTATGAAACGGGTTTTGATGCTTTTCTCCTTACTGGCTTTCTCTTTCGCTATTTTAAAGGCGCAGGATGATGAATTGCCGCCGCCCAGCAGCAATCCGCAGCCACAAACAGGGTTGTCAGTTCAGCCGACATGGCATCAGTATACCAAAAAGAAACAAATTGACCTTTCAAACTATTTAATTGAACCCGGACTGCATGTTTCATTTATGCAGGGTGGTTATAATATCGGGGCCTCGCCTTATCTGGGCTACAGGATATGGAAGAATTTATATGCCGGTGGCGGCGTAACTTACCTTTACACCGGTTATCATAATATCGGCTACCCCGATGCTTCAGGTGCTATACATTATACCAATGCCAGCGGCAACACTTACGGGGGCGGGGTATTTTTTCAGTATAATATATGGCATGGCTTTTTTGTGCGCGACAAATTTGAAATATTACACCGCACCATGGATGACGTTTATGATGCCACGTTAAATGTGAACCCTGTGAATAATGCCACCATGATTAACTTCCCTAAAATTCAAAAAACCATTCCTGATATGATGTTAGGCGCCGGTTATAATTTGCTGCAAACCAAAAGCATCTTTATACCGGTTATGTTTTCATACAACGCGCTGTATTCAGTAACCGACAAACTTTATTCCATTTATCCTCATGGTTGGGATGTTCAGGTAGGCATTATTGATATTTTCTAAGACTTATCAGTCTGCCATACTCCCTGTCATCATCTTTCTGGCTTTCGTTCGCTGACAGGGATTAACTCAATACGCCAACGAACGCTTATTAAATTTTGCCCAATATTTAAAGCGGTTTCAGATGATTGTTGTCATATAGGTCTACGACTATTCTCATATAACGTGGCATGTTAAGTTACTAATATTGTCTTGTTAAACCCGTAAACAATATTAAAATGGAAAATAATAAATTTCAGGAAGCACTTGGACAAAGAATTAAGCGGATAAGATTGGAGAAAAACATGTCTCAAACCCTGCTGGCAACTAAATGCGGTATCGAAAAAGCAAATCTATCAAGAATTGAATCAGGTCAGGCTAATCCTACTGTACTTACGCTTTCAAAAATAAGCGCTTCGTTAGAAGTTCCTGTACTTGAGTTTTTTAAATATGAAACAGCCGAACAGGTACTGGTTGCGGTATAGCATATATACCACTGTTTTAATGACAGCAGGCACTTTGTCCGCTTCCCTTAAAACCCCATGTCATTCAGTTAAATGGTTAAATTATTAACAATAAAACCGGCCTGGCGGCCCGGGGTGAATAATCATTTACAAAAAAATCCACCGGGGTTTTTATTTTTACGGCAGCTATGGCAGAATATATAGTTAGTGCTCGTAAATATCGTCCGGCCCGTTTTAGTGAAATGGTGGGGCAGGAACAGGTTGCCACCACACTCAAAAATGCTATCCGAACAGGCCACTTAGCCCACTCGTTTTTATTCTGCGGACCACGTGGGGTGGGTAAAACTACGGCAGCCCGTATTCTGGCCAAAACCATCAACTGCGAAAATATTACTGCCGGTTTTGAAGCCTGCGGGCAGTGCAACTCCTGTGTTTCTTTTCAACAAAACTCCTCTTTTAACATCCACGAGCTGGATGCCGCCTCCAACAACTCAGTTGACGATATCCGCGCGCTGGTTGACCAGGTTCGTTTTCCGCCACAAAGCGGCAAATACAAAATATACATTATTGATGAGGTTCATATGCTTTCGCCGGGTGCGTTTAACGCATTTCTGAAAACGCTGGAAGAGCCCCCGGCTTACTGCAAGTTTATACTTGCCACTACTGAAAAGCATAAAATCCTGCCCACCATACTTTCGCGCTGCCAGATTTTTGATTTTAAAAGAATCGGCATTGAGGTGATTGTAAAACACCTGCAACACATTTGCGAAGTAGAAAAAATTGAAGCCGAAGAAGACGCCCTGCATATTATTGCCCAAAAAGCAGATGGCGGTATGCGCGATGCGCTCTCTATGTTCGACCGGCTATCAGGTTTTAGCGGCGGTAAACTTACTTACGCTTCGGTACTTGAAAACCTGAACGTGCTTGATTACGATTATTTTTTTAAAGTAACCGAAGCCCTGCTAAGCGAAAACCTGGCTTTATCTATTAAGCTTTTTGACGAGATATTGAAAAAAGGGTTTGAAGGGGATGATTTTATATTAGGCCTTTGCGAGCATTTCCGTAACCTGCTTTTTTGTAAGGATGAAGGCACTTTAAAATTGCTGGAAGTAAGTGAAAGCCTGAAACAAAAATATGCCGTTCAGTCGTCTCTGGCCTTATCAGATTTCCTGGTTAACTGCCTCAGCACCGGCAACCAGTGCGATGTGCAGTATAAGGTTTCAAAAAACAAGCGCCTGACGGTAGAATTAGCCCTGATAAAGATGTGTTACATCAATGCACTTGTTGGCGTGGACGCCGGTAAAAAAAAACTCAACTCTGAGCGGTTAAGTGATACTGCGCAGCAACCACAAGCTGATATAGCCAGGCCAGAATCAAATACTGCACCCAAACCTGATATTAATTACAACGGGACAAAGAATATTTCTGCACTGGCCGAAGAAGAGCCTTTAACGCCCATACAAAAACCCATAAAATCTGCACCTGCTGAAGTTGTAAATACCGCAAAGCCCGCAACTCTTACCAAAACAAAAAAGCTGCTAACAGCCGACAGTGTACAGGAAGAACAGGAGGCCTCAAAAAATAACGGCGTTGAAATGACGGTTGAAGAACGCATTGAAGGCGAAGTATTAATCCTGAACCAGGAAAACATTATAAAACTTTGGGGCGATTACGCAGCCAGGATACCTGAAGAAAAGCGGGGTTTAAAAATTGCATTCAATTCATTTCAGCCACTTTTAGACCCTGCCACTTTAAGTAAAATTTCGGTAACCGTTCAGAGCGACATTCAAAAATTGCAGCTGGACGAAATCCGCCTGGGCCTGCAAAACTATTTGTCAAAAAGAACCGGCGCTATCCTGGTGTTTGAAGTAATTGCCGATAAAGAAGTTTCAAGCGGGGCAAAACCCTACACGCCAAAGGAAAAACTGGAACGGATGATCCGGAAAAAACCTGCCATTAAACTGATGCAGCAAAAGCTCGGACTGGAGCTGGATTACGACTAAGAAGCTATTTAAAATTAAAGAAAAGAAAT
>PMXD01000376.1 GCA_003165895.1 Bacteroidota bacterium
TTAATTTTTAACAGCTTCTAAGATCGTTTTAAACACTTTAATATGATACCAAAAGGAAACATCAGCCTGTAGCAACGTCAATCAAAATCGGTTTTGAATATTTCTTCTAATTCTTAGTGGTTCTAAGTGTTCTTAGTGCCTTAGTGGTTAATTTCCCTAAGTTAATGACATTGCTCATAACCTTAGGGCAATGCCTGAAGTTATGAATCGTAATGCGTCAGCGTGTATAAGAAGTGGTCAAAAATTTCCGGCCTTTGTTGATTTGCAATTCCGGCCTGAAGTGGTCAAAGCCTCCGGATTTTCCAGTTATGGGCCGCTTTTTCCGACATGCTCAATGTGCGGCTAATTTGGTTAGCCGCACATTGGCTATACAAAATGAAAATATATATTTATGTTTTAGATAATTTATATCCCTCATTTTTCCTACTGAATAATAATTTTCGCTGTAAGTATTTTATCGCCGCTCACCATTTTTACCAGGTAAATTCCTTTGGCAAGACTGCTGGCGTCAATGTTGATTTTAGCGTCTGACGTATTTTTCTGCCATACCAGGCTGCCGATTGAATTATAAATAAAAATGTTATTTACGGAACCGTTGTTGGGGTTGAGTATTTCAATAGTCAGGTTACCGTCCGAAGGGTTGGGGTATAATAAAAACCGTGTTTCAGCAACGGGCAGATTATTGATGGAGGTTAAGATGCCTGAAAAATACTCTACGCTTGTTATGGTATTGCGGTTATTTGTGTGAACAATACATACAGGGTACCCAATACCATGGGCTATGTAACTGTAATTATTCAAAGTATCTCTGGCATATTCCACCGCTGCAATTTGGGTACCTCCCATTTTTAAATAAACACTGTCAACCTGAATAACATGTTCGTGTTCGCGTAAAACATTGGGATACTGACCATACGGTGTGGTTATTGAACCGCAGGCGTCAGCAGTAATTATTTTGTTCATATTTCTTACATAAAATGTATCCAGGCCGGAAAGGTTTTGATTGAAAGGCAATACCCAACGGGCCGAATTGTTGAAAACGCTTCCGTAGGATGCTGGTGCGCCCAGTAATAGCTCAAGTGGATTATCCTGTACATTAATTCCGGCAAATGTTCCGTCTGCAGCCCTGAACCCGGCTTCCCAAAGCCCGGTTGTATCGCTTTTCCAGAAAATATAACCGCTGCCGGCTGAGTCTGTCGGAGCGCCTCCGTATAAACTGCCGAAAAATGGGTCAGGCCCGTAAGTATAAATATTGGATGCCGGATAGGCAGAAGCATAAGGGGTGCTGGCGGTGGGGTTGTAGATGGCGACTCTATTGTAATTATCAGCCAGCATTGAATAATTCCAGGTTTGCGATTCTCCCGGATTTCCAAGCGTTACCTGGGTTACGGTATCTTCAGCCAGCAAGACTGACAATCCTGAATATGGCAAATCAGCGCCTGTGATGGAAATATTGCATCCCGTATCCACCATAAAACAGGCGGAAGTATCAGTGCATCCGTTTTGTGTAACAATGACCGCATAATTACTTTGGGTTGTTGCNNGCCGTAACCGAAATATTTCCACTAACTCCGCTTGTGGCAATAATGGTATCGGTGGTGCTTGTGCCGCTCCATCCATGGGGCAACGTCCATGTATAACTTGTGGCACCACTTACCGGCGATACGCTGTAAATTTCAGTACTGCCATAGCATATTGAAGCGCTGCCCTGTATGGCTCCCGGCGTTGAAGGAACACTACCCGTTGCCGTATCCACCATAAAACAGGTGGAAGTATCAGTGCATCCGTTTTGTGTAACAATGACCGCATAATTACCCTGGGTTGTTGCAATAAAGCTTTGATGGGTTGCCCCGGTAACGGGTATGCGNNGCCGTAACCGAAATATTTCCACTTACTCCGGTTGTGGCAATAATGGTATCGGTGGTGCTTGTTCCGTTCCATCCATGGGGCAACGTCCATGTATAACTTGTGGCACCGCTTACCGGCGATATGCTGTAAATTTCAGCACTGCCATAGCATATTGAAGCGCTGCCATGTATGGCTCCCGGCGTTGAAGGAACACTACCCGTTGCCGTATCCACCGTAAAACAGGCGGAAGTATCAGTGCATCCGTTTTGTGTAACAATGACAGCATAATTACTTTGGGTTGTTGCCGTAAAGCTTTGATGAGTTGCCCCGGTAACGGGTATGCGCCCGTTGCAATTTATCCAAACGTAAGCAGCCCCGGTTGCATTGGCAGTAAGCGTTAAGCCCGATTGTGTAACCGAAGTATCCACCGTATTTACCGTTACATGGATGGATTGCGCCGGTGAGGGGCCGAAAGAATTATTAGCCGTAACCGAAATATTTCCACTGACTCCGGTTGTGGCAATAATGGTATCGGTAGTGCTTGTGCCGCTCCATCCGCCTGGCAATGTCCATGTATAACTTGTGGCACCGCTTACCGGGGCAACACTGTATATACCGGAGTTTCCGTAACATACTGATGCATTGCCGTGGATAGTTCCCGGCGTTGCAGGCGCACTACCCATACTTTCCCTTATCTCTCTGATTACATTGTTACCGTCAGATATATAAATATTTCCATAATCATCTAAAGCTACAGCCTCCGGCCCATTGAGTAAGGCTGAATCTGCCGGGCCGCCGTCACCGGTGTAACCTATGTTTCCATTGCCGCAAATCGTGGATATTTTTCCGGTAGATGCATCAACCCTGCGGATTACATTATTACCATCATCGGCTATATAAATATTTCCGGCAGCATCTATTGCTACCCCCAGCGATGGGTCATTAAGCTTTGCCGAATCGGCCGGGCCGCCATCCCCGCTGTAACCGGCATTTCTGTAACCGGCAATGGTGCTTATTTTTCCGGTAGATGCCGTTACCTTGCGGATTACATTATTACCATCGTCAGAGATATAAATATTTCCGGCGGCATCTATGGTTACCCCATCCGGTGCATTGAGTTCTGCCGAAGTTGCAAGGCCCCCATCACCGGTGTAACCGCCATTTCCGTTTCCGGCAACTGTAGTAATTATTCCCGTAGATACTGTTACCTTCCTGATTACATCATACCCCTGGTCAGCGATATAAATATTTCCTGCAGCATCCAGGGCAACGCCCCAGGGGCTGTTTAGCTCAGCCGAAGTTGCAGGGCCGCCATCTCCGCTGAAAGCCCAGGGCATGTCAATCGCCATGAAATCTCCGGCAACCGTTGTTATAATTCCGGTAGAAGCCGTTACCTTGCGGATTACATTATTAAGATTATCAGCAATGTAAAGATTCCCTGCTGTATCTGTGGCAATTCCCAGCGGGCCGCCCAGCCACGCCGAATCTGCCGGCCCGCCATCGCCCCCGTAATTCCAGGTACTGCCGGTATAATAAGTTCCCACCACCGTACTTATTTTGCCCGTAGATTTCGTTACCTTACGGATTACATTGTTGGTTAAATCGGCGAAATATACATTACCCGCCGCATCAAAGGCCAGTCCATTGGGGTTATTCAAATGAGCTGAAATTGCCGAATCTCCATCGCCGGTGTAACCGAAAGTTCCGGTTCCTGCTATGGTATAAATATAACCTGTTTGGGGTTTGGCAATTATACTCAGCAATGTAAAAGCCAGGAACAGTAATTTTGTTTTCATAATAAATTAGTTTTAAACCATATTCTGATTATGATGTCAAAACCTTAGATCTGGCCCGGCTATGAGCCTGGCCGGAGACCTGAAAGGCTTTGCAGCAGAACATGGATAAGCGGCACAAGGTGTAGCGATTTTTTCGCTAAAAGCATGATTTATCTCAGTGTACCCAATCACAGGATGCATCATAAACAAGGAGAACCGGGTAATCATCGTATCCATCGACACACTGAAAGAACTAATCACCAATGGCATAAGAGAGGCTCTGCCGGAGAAGAAGCCCACAGCGAGCCGGCTATACACAAAGGAACCGGGGTAAACTCTTTTGCCCGAAAGTCCAATGTGAAAATACCGGTTGTCTTTATCCCTTACACGACAAAGGTTTTCCTGGTAGTTTCCCGACAATGCATAAGTGTTTGTACAGGCTTTCCGGCCTTTCTCATCTAAATGAAACCATTTGCCTTTGTCCAATACAGCTGCCCGGTTGCAGTAGTAACCAAATGTCTTTGTGTGCCTTTAAGGATATAACTTTTTGCCTATATTATCCAAACGATAAGCGCCTGTGTGATCTTTCTCCCGGGCTAATCCGGGCGCATGGAATTTAAGTACTTCCGCAAAGGACTTTCCAGGTATGATCAACAACTTAGCCAATTAAAGCGGGTGCAAAACAAATTGTCGTTGTCCGGCAGGA
>PMXD01000344.1 GCA_003165895.1 Bacteroidota bacterium
AGTTGCGATGGAATATCATATCCCATCTTCGTGACACACTCATTGGCCAACCATTGTATTCAGTCTCAAAAATATACCTGTTTCCGACGCTTATTTTACGACCGACTGTCCCCTAAACGAATTACCCAAATACTCCTGCATCTGACTAATTATCGGGGCATATTAATGTTTTTGCAGTTTATTGTTTTTTTTATACTTTTCCAGAGTGTATAGATACCTCCGTTATATAATTTTTATCGCATTAGTTCTTGGAAGATGCTTAATATCCGAGGCAGGTAATCCGAACAAACTTTCCGGTTTATTTATTGAAAACAGTGGTCAGGTTAAGACAGAGAAGGGCTCGCCTGCCGATAATGTGCTGTTTTACAAAAGCGGGCCGATGCAGCTTTTTATTACTACAAGCGGTTACTCCGCCCTGGTAAAAAAGCACGAAGACGGAAAAACCACATTTGATAAGGTTGATTTTAAATTTGAGAATGCAACCATAAATAAAAGCCAGGTGGTTTTTGTTAAAGACCACTCTGCCACCCTAAACATATATAAAGGAAAGGCAAAAGAACTGGCAGCAATTAAAGGAAGCAAAACAGTTTTAATAAAAAATATATACCCGGGCATTGACTGGCTTTGGACAATTGATACAAAAGGGGCGGTTAATCATGACTTTATGGTTAACCTTGGGGCAGATGCATCAGTTATCCGCTATACGGTAGAAGGCGCGGATATAAGTGCAGTCAATACTCAGTCACTGAGGTATAACAATAAAAATTTCGGTTTAACTGAAGGCCCTGTAGTTTTTAAAACCCAGCAAAAAGAACTGCCGGGTAAGATAACGATTAAAGGTAGTACAGTTTCTTTTGAGCTTGATGCCACCTTAAAAAAGGGAGGCTTTACCATTGACCCTCCTTTGCAACTGGACTGGAGTAATAACCTGGATTCAGGCAATAACACAGGATTCAGATCTATAGTAGCGGATGATTCTTTTAATACATATACCGTAGGTTATTCCAATGACTTTAGTTTGCCTGTATTTCCACAGGTGAACGGTTCTTTTACAACTGAGAACCCTGAAGACATTGACGTAGTAATAATGAAAACGGACTGGAACCAGAATCTGGTATGGGCAACTTTTTTTGGAGGGTCGAATAATGATGAAGCCAATGCTGTGGCATCTACCCCTACAGGGATATTTGTAACCGGTTATTCTGAATCGTGGGACTTCCCTATTGAGCCGGCGCTTCAGGGAAATTATGATAGCCTGGTTAACCTGAATGGACGGGATGCTTTTATTGCTAAGTTTAACAGTGTAGGAAAGCTGGAATGGTCTACCGGGTATGGAGGAGCGGGAACTGATGAAGCTGAAGATATAAAATATTATAACGGTAAAATTTATGTTGCAGGATATACCGGTTCTGTAAATTTTCCGCTGTTAAAGCTTGCCGGTGCGTTTAATGATACAATAGCCCCGCAAAACCATACCGACGGTTTTTTATTGGAATTTGACACCGCAGGTAACCGCATTTGGTCTACCTGTTTTGGAGGCTCCGGTAACGACTATATAAGCTCGCTTTTTGTTGACGCCACCGGTATTTACGCCACCGGTTATTCCGACTCGGTTGAATCAACAACAATACCGTTGAAAACATCGGGTACTGCATACTTTAACAGCAGTTACTCGCCAGCGGAATCATTTGTTACCCGGTTTTCGCTGACGGATTCATTGCTATGGTCAACCTATTTTGGTGGAACTGGTAATGACTTTGCCAGTTGTATTTTGCGCAATAATTGCGGGCTGTTTATTTGTGGTAAAACAAAGGCCAACGGGTTGCCTGTAATGAACGCCGGAGGGGGATGCTATTACCAGGCCGCTTATGGCGGAGGCGCATCGGATGGTTTTATAACAGAGTTTGATCCCATAAATTTGAATGAAACTTATTGCACTTACTTTGGCGATACCGGCAATGAAGTGCTAACCAGGTTTGCAAGCGACACTGGCTGCAATATTATTTTTACCGGGTTTTCAAACAGCCCTCTTCCCGTACCCAACCCAACTTACTACTTTTTTGACCAGGCAAAGCCCAATGGAGGTTATGATGGTTTAATGTTAGGAATAGACAACAACAGAAATATATTCTGGTCAACTTTATTTGGCAGTTCGCGAAATGATTTTGGCTATGGCCTGCAATTTACGGACATACATGTGGTGGATATGGTAGGGGAGTCTTTCTATAATTTTGGACGTGATACTATTGGCGGAACTTTCAATTCAGATGAGATTCCCTGCCCGCTTGTAACCAGTAATGGCGAATCGAATCGCTTTCTAAACTGTGTTCTTGGCACGGGTGGTCCTGGTGGCCCTATAGTGCCTGGCGGTGGCATTGTCGGGGAGGGCGGATGCAATGGCGAACCCCTCGAATTTCAATCGCTCATTCCTTTAAAAACGGCCTGCCCGAATGAATGTAATGGCTGGGCAAAAATGGATAGTGCAAATGTTGGCGGTTGTCCGCCCTATGCTTTCCTTTGGAATGACGGCGGGCAAAAATCTTTTGATTCAACATTGTGTACCAATTACTGGGGCCGGATATCAGACCCCGCAACCGGGCAATCAAGGACTATATACTCCAAATTTGATGTATTGCGGGTTCCCGACATAGGAATTGTAAATACTAATTGCTTCAATGTACCAAACTGGGATTCAATTATTCAACCTGCAGGAGGCGAACCTCCCTATACCATAAATTATCGCGGACCATCTGCATTGTCGTGCCCAACAACTGCATATTTCGGGGTTACCGACTCGGTAAACTGCGTGGTAAGTGTTTCAACCCCCTGGTATCAGAATAATATTAATTTAACACCGATGCTTCAGTTTGGTGCAAGTTGCAACCTGCAGGCTAACTTTGGCGCCGGAACAGGAAATTGCGTTAATACAAACTATNNAATATGTAGTTTATTCGGGTACCGACACCATTGTAACTGATTTTAATGCGAGTACCTATCTTCAAAACATTACAAGCCCAATTTCGAGCGGTTATTATACCGGTGATTTGAACCTTGGAGATTGTATTGTTCCGGTAAGTGGTATTTTTTTCTACCAAAAGCCAACTTACCACGTTGATATTACACCCGATTGCCTTCATAACAACGGAGCGATAAAAGTGGTGGTTTACCCTGATATAGCTGCGCTGCACTATTATGGCTCCGACTCAGTTCAAATCGCAATATTTGATTCAACTACCAACCAGCCTGTTCAGAATTATACGATGGTGATTGCTTCCCAGGGGCCTGATTCTATTGTCCTTCCTAACTTGTCGGGCGATGCGTTTTTAGTTTCTGTATATCACAATACCTGCGATTCGACGGTGGTGCATGCAGATTTAAGTGCAGTTAGTTTTACGTTTAATAATCCCTTTGTTATTTGCGGAAACAGCACTGAACTAAAGGCCAGGGTTACCTATGGGCTGCCACCCTATACTTTTGCATGGTCGACAGGTCAAACAAACAACGGTTTTATAGATATAGATTCAGGTGGGATATATTCTTTAACAGTAACTGATGCATCTTACTGCCAGGCTACAGGTTCTGATACAGTTTATGGTACCCAGGCTTTAGTGATTGATTCTATTGCCTCATTAGCTACTGAATGCCCTTATACCAACGGAGGTTTTGTATCGGCCGAAGTTTTTGTATCAGGCGGGGCGCAGCCTTACTCATATTTATGGAGCAGCGGGGAGCCAACAATGATTGCCTTAAATTTAAGAGTATCCTCTGCTAACAGCGTAACGGCTACAGATATTAACGGGTGCAGTGCCGACAGCACTTATTTTTTCAACCTGCCGCCGCCAATGCAGGTTACAGATTCTTCTTTTATGCCGGTATGCTACAGCAATCCAATAGGTTCAATGAATGTGTATATAGTTAACGGCATCGCCGGCCCTAATGGCACCGGCTACAGTGTAACATGGTATGGCAACCAGCAAGGAGATTTCGCCAGCACAAATGCAACACAATACCCGGGATATTTTGAAGCAATACAGGGATTGGCACCGGATTACTACGAATATGTTGTTAATGATTACTACGGGTGTACATACACGGGCTACGATTCGGTAAAAGTTGCTGAACCTATTACTTATGCATTAGATACTGTTAATTGCCTTTGCAACGGAGATGCAAACGGCAGCGCAGGATTGATTAACATTCAAAGTAACGTTCCGTATTCTGTTTCGTGGTCTAACGGGTCATCGTCTGATGTGATATCGGGTCTTATTTCGGGCAACTATACTGTTACACTAACTGATGTAAACAATTGCATGTATACAGCAGGGGTTTATGTTTCGCAACCGCCTTTATTAACTGCTGTGGTTGATTCGGGTTTAGGGATAACCTGTCATGCAGGCACCGCAACGGTAAGCATTAACGGATCTGGCGGAGTGCCTCCGTATGCAGATACCGGCACTTACCAATTAGGTGCAGGTACTTATAATTTTTTCATTGAAGACTCTAACAGTTGTATTGCCAATTTCAGTTTCGGCCTTATTAACCCGCCGTTGTTTTCTGATTCGGTTTGGGTAACCCAGCCGGTATGTACTAATGGCTATCAGGCTCAGGTAAACATTGTTGCCCTGGGTGGTGTTCCACCATTTAGTGCCTTGGTTGACGGAAGTTACCAGCAAAATTTTACCGGCATCGGGCAGGTTGGCCCGGTTCCGCCTGGTAATACAACTGTTGTTGTAACAGATGCGCACGGCTGTAATATAAATTCAAATGTAAGCGTTAATGCTAATTTTCCTATGCAGGGTTCTGTTGCCGGCACCAATCCTTTATGTGCAGGAAGCAACACCGGTTCAGCCACCATTACCATTACCAGCGGCCAGGCGCCTTATAATTACAACGGAAATGTTTTCTATTCGGGCTATACCATTAATAACCTGGATAGCGGAACATATTCGTTTGATGTGTACGATTCGCTGGGCTGCGATTCAACTTACACTGTAACCTTAACCAGCCCTTCTGTATTTACAGCAACCGATTCGATTTCTGTTCCTATCCTCTGTTATGGTAACCAGGCCACTGTTGTGATAAGCGCCCAGGGAGGAACCCCTCCTTATACAGGCACCGGTACATTTAACTATTCAGCCGGTGATTATCCGCTGGCAGTTACCGACCTGAACGGATGCGGGGTGGACTTAGATCTTTTCATTAATCAACCACAGTCGCCGCTTACTGCATCTATTAATTACGAATCACCCACCATATGCGACAATGCGGGAAACAACGGTTATGCACAACTTGCTGTAACCGGTGGCACTCAGCCTTACAGCTATTCGTGGAGCGATGGCGAACAGGGCTCTTATTTTGTAAGTGATCTTGCAGCCGGTTATTATACCTATAGCGTAACGGATGCCAACCTTTGCCAGGATACGGGCAACTTTACAATATATACGCAAAATGGCTGGCAGGCAACTGTGGATACCACCAATGCCTGCAATGGTGCTAATGGAACTGCGTGGGTGTTGTTAAATAACCTCGGGTATAGTAACAATTATACCTATCAGTGGTTTGATCAGTTTAATAACCCCATTTCGTTAGCTGATACCGTCACAAATCTGCAGGTTGGGCAGTATAGCGTGCTGGTAAGTTATTCCGATGGTTGCGACACTGCTATTTACTTCAATATCGCACAGCGCTCGATTAGTTTTACCATTACAAATGATACATCGCCAATAATCTGTAACGGAGGAGTGGCAAATGTTACTATTGGGGCATATGGCGGTTATCCGCCATATAATGGTACCGGGCAGTATACGTTTGGTACCGGGCCTAATGTGGTTCAAATCAGCGACCAAACGGGATGTGCAGTAAGCGACACCATAAACCTTTGGCAACCTGTGCCAATAATAACCACAGCCGCTCAATACTCCCTGGTTTGTTCGGCAACTATCGGGTCAGAAAAGCTCACCACATCAGGCGGCGTTCCTCCATATAATGTTTATCTGAACAATAATTACAGCTACTACGATACTGTTACCGTTAGCGGGCCGATTGGGTTTTATAACCTGCAGGTAACCGACAGTTTGGGCTGCCCTGAGAATGTAACATTCAATATTACACCGGGAAATATTCTTTACGGCACTCTTGGTGATGTTAATCCCACATGTAATGGTTTTAATAATGGCGAAACCGTAATAACCTTGCAAAATGGTTATTTGCCATACCTTGTAAACGGAACAACCTATTATACCCAGGTTATAGTGTTTGACAGCCTTACCGCCGGCACCAGTACTTACCAGGTTTCTGATTCATTAAATTGCTCGGCTATTTTTTCAGTAAGCCTTAGCCAGCCGGCCGCACTGGTGCTTGATAGTAATATTATACAGGGTAACATTACCTGCACCGGCAGAAATAATGCCGTTATGGCACTGAATGTTGTGGGAGGAACGCCCCCTTACACGTATGATCTGTTGGATATAAATACACTGGCAAATATTAGCCAGGCGCAAAATATTTTTAATAGTCTCGCTTCAGGCTCATATACTGCATCTGTTATTGACAGTAACGGATGCACCACTGATTTACGCGTAAATATTCCGGGTTTTGTACCGCAGACCGATTCGCTGGTGGTTGACAGCGTTAAATGCTATGGAAACAACGATGGTTTAATAAAAATATACCCTGAACCGGCTGACAGAAACCCTTATAGTTTCAGTATTAATAACGGCTTGCCGCAGGTGTTTAACACTTTTAATAATTTAACGGCCGGTGTTTACCAGATAATTGTTTCGGACGTTAATAATTGCATTGATACGTTAAACGTATCCATCGGGCAACCCGATTCAATAGATGGCCGGCTATGGCTTAACGGTATATTATTGCCCGATGATTCAATCAATTTAACCAGCCGCGACTATGCAAACTTTACCAGGTTAAGCAACAGCCCATGGTCAGTTACCTTCTCCCCTGCTATTGCGTATACAGTTTACTCCGATACACTTGTCCAGGTTCAACCTCGTGAAAACCTTACCTACACAGTTACCATTTACATGGATTCAAACAGCAAGGATTGCTTTATACAATACAAGGGCTTGATTGAAATACTGGATATACCCGAAATACCAAACACCATTACCCCCAATGGCGATGGCTTTAATGATGTATGGAAAATAGACCTGATTAAATTCCCGAATCCCGTGGTTACAATTTTCGACCGGTGGGGAGAGGTTGTATATACTTCAAGTGATTATAATAATGACTGGGGCGGGGTTGATCAGAAGTCGGGTAAAAAACTTCCTGACGGCACTTATTTTTATTTGCTTAAAGTGCCTGAGCAGAATAATGCAGAGTATAAAGGCAATATTAATATAGTGGATGCTTCACGCTAAAACTATCAGCTATGGAACAGGTTTTACATGGTGGCAAACAATTAGCGGTAAAAACCCTTTGCAACCCAGCGGCTGCGAGGTTGTGGCTTTTTATTACTTTTGCATTAATGGCACCCCGGCTGTATGGCCAGCAAATACCCGTTTACAGTGCTTATTTTTTTAATAAATATCTTCTCAATCCAGCATTTACCGGTATAGATAATGAGTACCGGGCCTTTGGGTTTTACCGCACACAATGGGGCAGCATGCCCGGTCATCCCACCACAGGTGGCGCAACGGGCGAAGCCTCATTCTGGAAAGACCAGATAGGCATTGGGGGGTATGTGGTAAACGATAAAATCGGCGTTTTTAACAGTGTAAATGCGGCCCTGTCGTATGCGCAAAAAATAATTTTTGCAAAAGACCACCAGATTTCGGTTGGCGTACAGGGGGGTATTTTTACCAACCGGATTGATTTCAGCAGCATTACCACCGCCGATTTAAGCGACCCCGGACTACTGGAGCAAAAACCCATAAAAACGGTGTTTGATATGAGCGTGGGGGTAGGCTATAAATGGAAAGACCTTTTAGTTGGATTTTCAGTACCAAACCTGCTTCAGCCTTTAGCCAGTTATGCCACTCCGGGGCTGGCAACAAATTACGAGTACGTGAGACATTACACGGCATTTGCACAATATAAAATCAGATTGCTTGACGGCAGGTTCAATATTACCCCGCAGCTATTTATGCGCAAGGGCCCGGCAACCGGTTACCAGTTTGATGCCACTGCCATGCTGGACTATAAAAACATTGTTTTTATAGGGGGTGGTTACCGCAATGCCTTTGGCGTTATTGGTATGGTGGGTGTAAACGTGTTTAACATGTTTACCATTGCATATGCTTACGACTATACCACACAACCTGCCATAACCGGGCAGGTTGGCTCAACGCACGAAATAATTGCAGGTTTCCACCTGGCAAGCCATTACAAAACAAAAAAACAAAATGCTTTGCGCGTGGAGATTGGCAAAGATACGCTTGACAATCTTTACAAAAAAAACGATACACTAGCGGCCAAAGTTGACTCTGCCCAACTGGCGTTAGACAGTGCAAATACCAGAGCAAATGATATTCAGCACATAAACGATAGCTTACGTAACCGCAATGACGAATACCAAAAAATAACAGATAGCCTTGCCAAAAAGGTTGATGAGCTACTTAGTTTAAAAATTGGTGAAGGCAAAAACAGCGCTACCAGGGGTGGAACAGCGGGACATGACAGGGCAGCGCTTAATGCGAATGAGAATGGAGAACTACACACCAGTGAAAAGCAACGCACTAAGCAGGGCGAAGTTTTTGCTAATGCTGCTGTTCCTCACCGGACTAAAGAGGAGTATAAAAAGCTGGAAGAAAGCTTGTCTAAACAGGTAGATCAGGTTCTTGGTTTAAAGAAATTAAAACCGGAACAAAGCCTGAAAGGAAATTCGTACCGGCTTGACAAAATATATTTTGAAACGGGCAAAAATACGCTGCTGCCTAAAAGCCGTCAGCAATTAGATGCGCTTGCCGGATTTATGGCGCGTTTTGCAGGTATACACATACTTATTATTGGCTATACCGATAATACCGGTTCTGATATTACTAATGATGAACTTGGTATGGCACGGGCTAATGCAGTTGCTGAATACCTGATTGCTCATGGAATTGAATCAACACGACTGGAGTTTCAGGGACTGGGAAGCAGCAACCCGGTTGGAGAAAATACCAGTGAAGATGGCCGAAGGTTAAACCGCAGGGTGGAGTTTACTATTGAGAAGGAATAGTAGTCAATATATAAATCAATTTTATTACTTAAATATCCTTTGCATAACCCGTTTGTTTCCCCTGACAATAGGTTGTCCACCCTAAGGAAGGTGATAAAAAGCCTGAAAGGAGTGAGCGTAAATCGGGCCCTGCTTAAAACAAGCACACGAAAGTCAACATGGACTTTGGCTTCAGGGGGGATTCAAGAGGGGCCAGAACTTGAACCTTATCTTCTTATGCGCCAAACACTCATGGAATGATGCTTCCTGCGTTTTGGTATAAGCATTATATCAGAACCGGTGCGGACTGTCTCCGGCAAGTCCACCTAATAGGTTCTGTCGCATCTACCATTTTTAGGGAGATTTATAGGAATATAGACAAAAAGTGCCATTTGTAAACCAATGCTTTATATAATCGGAATGGGAGATTTCTTAATAGAAAATTGCAGTTTTTCAGCAGATGCGACAGAACCCAATTTCCTATGGCGGGCCAGCACAGATAGATGGTAATTATAACCGGGGTTCCTGTTTTTATAAAGAAGATGCCAGGCAGCAATACTCCATACTTTCAACCGTAAATCCTGAGAAACTTTACACCAAAAAAACGACGGGGTATCTTAACTTAAATATCAAGGTGAAGCAGGCAGGGCTGGCGGAGGTAAGTGATGTTGATTTACTGTCCATTATCCGCACTGAATTGCAAAGTTGCTTTAAGGATGTCTGCGGTTTTGGCGCTGGTGAACAGGATAGACTGGGAAAAGGCCATGCCCATTGCCACTGAAGATTATGTGCAAACGAAAAGAACAGGGGAGGCACCATTTTTATTATGCCGGTGATTTTATGGGATGCCCTTCTATGGAAACCGCGCTGATGAGTGGAAAAAGGGCTGCACAGCAATTAATAAAGGATCAGAGGATTTAAACACTGCCGGTTATCTGGATTTGCATGCCGGTTTCCGGGAGACAATCTTTCAGGCGATAAAAAATATGCCTTCTTCTACAATGTCATTAACTTAGGGAAATTAATCGTTAAGTTAATGACATTGCCTTCTTCTACCATAATGCGTGAATTATGTAATCTTTTCCCGGAATTGTATAATGCTCTTTGATTATGGAGAGCCATCTTTGTGGGCCTAAACATAGAATCTGTGAATCATAATTATTACGAATTAACAAGTCCAACCAGAAAACATTACCAGGCTTTAACAAATCACCAGCAAAAAACTTAATCATGAAAATATTAATCGTATTAACCTCCCATGCTGCATTGGGAAACACCGGAGAAAAAACCGGCTTTTGGATAGAGGAATTTGCGACTCCTTATTATGTGCTTGCTGATGCAGGTGCAGAGCTAACCATTGCGTCACCAGCCGGAGGCCAGCCCCCCGTTGATCCTAAAAGCGAAGCAGCGGATGCACAAACGTCATCCACTGAAAGATTTTATAAGGACAATGCTTTAATTGATAAAGTAGCTCATTCTTTAAGGCTAAGTGAAATAAAGCAAGAGGATTATGATGCGGTTTTTTATCCCGGAGGTCATGGGCCGTTATGGGATTTAGCAACTGATAAAAATTCAATTCATTTAATTGAAGGCTTTTTCAATCATCAAAAACCAATTGCTTTTGTATGCCATGCCCCTGCCGCATTAATTAATGTAAAAGCAAAAAATGGCGGGCCATTGGTAAAAGGGAAAAATCTGACTGGTTTTTCAAACACCGAAGAAGAGGCGGTAAAATTAACCCAGGTAGTACCGTTTTTAGTTGAAGATGAGCTTACAAAACATGGTGCTAATTATAGTAAAGGGGCAGATTGGAGTTCTTATGTAAAACAGGATGGCTTGCTAATAACCGGCCAAAATCCTGCCTCTTCAGAAGCTGTGGCCAAATTACTTTTAGCAACCCTCAAAGGCGAAAAATAATATGAGCGATATACATTATTATGAAGTTATACCGGAAGCGCCGGAGGCTTTGACCACTTCATGCCGGAATTTCAAATCAACGAAGGCCGGATAA
>PMXD01000102.1 GCA_003165895.1 Bacteroidota bacterium
GCCTGAGTAGTTACAAAATTTTAAAGACCATTTGCAATTCGTTTAATACCATCTTTGATCAGCTTAACATTAAAGTTTATAAGGATTCCCAGTTTGATTTTTGAAAGCTTGATATAGGTAAGTAGTTGGGCTCTATACCGGTCTGTGAGTTCCTGACAGGCCTTTAATTCGACTATAACTTTACCGTCCACAAGCAAATCTATTCTATAGCCAGCATCAACCAGAATTACGCCTTTGTAATTTACTGGAAGAGATTTCTGCACTTCCACATGCAATCCTTTGGTCTTTAGTTCATAAACCAAACAAACTTCATAGGTAGACTCATATAAGCCGGGGCCCAGTTCCCGGTGCACAGCCAAGGCAGCATCAACTATTATAGCGGCAATTTCGTTTTCCGTCATAAAACCTTATATTTTATTCTTTAAAATCTTCTTTTTCTTTGCGTCTTTGCGATGAAAATGTATTTAAATCATCTTAGTCCGCTTCATCAAAAATGGCAATAACACTTGCCTGAAATCAAGATTTATATCCGCCTCAACAAAGTCTATTTTAAACTGCCCGCAGCGGAGTTTCAGGTTCTTTTCAAAGGCCTGCATTTTTTCTACGTAGTAGTCTTTTACCTGGTTTGAGTGTAGCTTAACCTTTTCACCGGTTTCCATATCAATAAACTGGTACGGGCGGTTTTCGAAATTGAACTCTAATTCCTTCTGCTTATCTACTACATGGAACAGAATAACCTCGTGCTTATTATATTTTAAGTGCTGTAGGGCAGCAAATAATTCATCGGCGCCATTATTGTCAAGATTATCAAACATATCGCTGAAAAGGATAATCATGCTGCGCCGGTGGATAGTTTCGGCAATTTGATGAAGACATTTAGCCGCAGACGTTTTTATGTTCAGCGGCTTTTCTTTCAGCAGGTTTTCGAGCTGGGCATACAGTAACTGATGGTGTTTGGTGCTCGATTTGGCATCGGTATTAACCAATACCTCGTCAGTAAAAATGCTCAAACCGGCAGCGTCGCGCTGGCGTTTAAGCAAGTTAATAAGAGCAGCGGCAGATAGTATTGAAAACCTAAGCTTATTCATTTTTGCGCCGGCGTCATTAGGAAAATACATAGAGGACGATGCGTCAATAACAATCTGGCAGCGCAGGTTGGTTTCTTCCTCAAAACGTTTTACAAACATTTTGCCTGTGCGGGCATATACCTTCCAGTCCAGGTGGCGGGTAGCCTCGCCGGGGTTGTAAAGGCGGTGCTCGGCAAACTCAACCGAAAAGCCGTGAAAAGGCGATTTATGTAAGCCGATGATAAAACCTTCAACTACCTGGCGGGCAAGTAATTCGAGGTTTTCGATTTCCGGAAATTGCGGTTGGTTAATCATAGATAAAAACAGAGGGGCAATCTGTAGTCTGCTTACCGGCAGACCTGATTGCCCCTACAAGAATAACATTTATGAACCTGATTAGGAAAGATGTTTGGTTAACATAGCCACTAAACTGGCTTTAGGCACAGCGCCCACCTGCTTGTCAACTACTTGTCCGTTTTTAATAAACAGGATGGTAGGTATGTTACGGATACCGTATTTCATAGCAGTTTCAGGGTTGTTATCTACATCCACCTTGCCTACTACGGCCTTACCTTCATATTCTTTTGAAATTTCTTCTATCATTGGACCTATTGCTTTGCAAGGGCCACACCACTCTGCCCAAAAATCAACAATAGCTACTTTATCGCTGTCTAACACTGTTGTTTTGAAGTTGGTATCTGTTAATTGAACTGCCATAATGTTTGTATTTATAGTTATTGAAATTAGATTTTAGATGCGAGATATAAGAACCAAGACTTTTAACTGCTTACAAAAGTAACTCACTTGCTCAATTTATAGGCATGAATTTTCAACAGGCTTTTATGACTGCTAACTCACTTGTAAATTCTGTCGGCCATTAAAGTTTGAACATAACAATAGTAACTATAAAAAGGTTTGATCTGTGAATACTAAAAGTGCTATGAGGACTGTATTTAAGCCTCCCCTTCGGGGAGGNNCCATTTTTAGGAGTTAGTTTCCAAACGGATACTAATTGCTGAATGCGCACTATATCCGATTCCTCTCGGATGTATTTGGGTTCAGAGGTCTCCGTTACAGTTATAACGCCGGTATGAGGGTCTTTTTCGCATTTTACCCGCACCACGCAATCGCGGTCTTTAACAGGCCAGGTTCCGTTAAATACCATATGCACAATAAATTCGTTATCGCTTAATCGTGCTACAATGCTTGATTTGCGGCAACGGGGCATCCAGCTTTTGTAATTATTAAAATCAGTTAGCACCTTCAGCATCTGGTCAGGGGCAATGCCCACAGTCATAGTTGCCCTGCAATCCCGCAGTTTGCCCCATTTGCTTTTCCGGGTAAATATTTTGATACCTTTTTTGTCGCGCTCGTATACCCAGCCATCTACTTGGCCTTGTTGTGGTACTTTGAAGGATACAACCAAAATGGTTGCCATAAATACCAACAAATATTGACCAGCGCGCCTCATAACTGCAAATTTAAAACCTTAAACTTGATTTCCAGCGAAAAATTCTCTTTTAAAAAACAAAATTTTCGCTAAAAAAGTTTAAAAGAGTAAAAGCAGGGAAAAGAAAGACAACGGGACGCTGATTTATTATGATG
>PMXD01000272.1 GCA_003165895.1 Bacteroidota bacterium
TCGGGAGACTAAAACATTCATAGGACGTTCCAAGTGATCCGAGGCGGAACACTTGGAACAACGGAGTAGAATATCGCTCAAATTATTCTCCCGGGCAGATGCCATAAAGTGAACGTGGTTAGTCATAATGCACCAGCCATATAATATCAGGCCTTTCTTTTCCTGGCAGAACGCTAGACTTTCAACCAACATATCTTTATATTCTCTTCTTGTAAATACATCTACCCATTCAACTACAGCAAAAGTTATAAAATGTATTCCTTCTGTATTTCTTATCTTGTATCCAGCTTCGGCCATAGAGAGTAGCTTTTTATGCTGCAAATATAAGTTTAATGGCTGTCAAAACAATGCACCAAGTCCTGAGTCAGCTATGCAAAAGCCACGCAGGAAGACTCAGGACAGCAGGGAACAATGAGGCACGCGGGAAGACTCTGGATAGCAAAAAAAAGCTCAATTGGTGTCTACAAGACAGTTTAAAAAGTCGTTAAATCTTTTGCACAAAAATATCAGGCAAGCTTCCTTGTCTTGAGTATCATATTTGTCATTATCATAGTAATATATATATCCGTAATCTTTTTCCCGTGCAGAAATGCAAAATGAGTTCCCAAAATCATCCATGGCAAATTGAATAATACCAATTGGGACAACCGCCTCAAGTAAGCTTAAATTTTTATACCCATTTTCCAAAGTGCCAAATTGATCGTATTTCATCGCTAGGAAAGAATTTATTCTCGTAAAACCTTCATCATTATCCCATTTATAATAGCGCCTTTCAGGATAACCCCCGTTGAATTCTAAATAATGGGATTTAAACTCATCAGGGAAGCCTACCCTAATTGATTTTTCTACTTCTATAATATCAGATTCAGTTAGTTTCATATTAGTTTCATTAAATACCATATTCTACTTTTTATATGTTGTACTATTTTTAACTTCATATTGCTTTACAGCGCCAGTATGGGGGGTTGTGGCCTGATGCACTTGACGATTAACCAACTGTAAAGTAGCTTCGCCAGTTGCGGGATTAAAATCATCCAAATGGTGCCACGAAAAGTTCTTCGGCGTATTTTTTAGATTTGCTGCCGCATTTGCCGCCGCTGCGTCACCAGCGTATGATCCGGTCATTTTAATTTTTACGATATTGGACTCATCCTGTTTAGCTTGATACAAATATGGTGTTCCCTCAAAATCAGGTGCGTAGCCGTTTTCAGAGGCTGGAACAGTTAATCCGCCGGTTTTTAAAGCCGGTTTAAGAGGATCAAATTGCGGTGATGATTCTGGCAGTTCTACAGTAGGAGCTTTCCCGGGTGCTTTGGCAGGTCTATAAGCGTTTCCCCCACCTTCCTCATTAGCTACTCTAGTTAAACCCGACACAACCATCCATCCAATATCCGCTGTTGTCCCTTGATAATCCTCCTCAGTTGAATTTAAAGCAGCATTTTCCGAAGAAAATGTAACCGATTCCTTATAAGGAATCATTTTATCATTCTTTGCATCGTAAACCTGATTGTCAGGATCACCGATATTTTCAACTACAAATTCCTGCCTTGGATTTACAACAGTTTCAGTGTGAATATCTAAGCCATTATAAAAACTATAGTTTACAACTAGTTTCTGCTCGATTATTTCTTCAGTATGTGAATAGGTAATTTTGGGCTTACCATTTTCATCAAACGTCCTAGTGTAATATTTTCGCTCTCCGCCATCCAAATCAATAAAAGCAATTGGATTTCCTTCAGCAAACGAATAAGTTGAGTTCCAAGGATACTTTTTAGTTAACGGATCTACACACCAAAACTGACCTCTTCGTGGATCATAACCCCTCATGCCGTAATCAATCTGGTCGCCTATGCCCTCCACTTCGTTAACGTTCTCCTTCCCACTAAACCCAAACCTGTACAATGCCGGGTTATAAGCCCTGCCCACCATTTCCATCCCGAACGGATAGAATATTTCAAAGAGCAATCGGCAGTGAAAATACGGGGAATTTCACAAATCGAGTCAAAGGTCCTGAGTCACCTCTGCAAAAGGCTACGCAGTAAAACCTCAAGACAGCACCGGAAGACTACGCACAGCATGGGAGGTTCAAATTACTTTAGTGCTTAACTAATTTACCATCTATATACTCTTCTTCCAGAAGTAACGAACCATCCGAATTAAAATAACGCCAAATGCCATCTTTTTCTGAGGATAAGTCGTTCCCAATTCCTTTGACTTTATAAACTCCTATCTCACTTAAGTTGCCATTTGCATGGTATCCTTTCCAAAGACCTCTGCGAAGAAATCGTTGATATAAATAACCACTTTTTTTACAAAAAAATCTATCGTCCAGCTCATAATATCTTTCTACTTTGCTTGTATCCCATAAATAAATTTTGTTCAAAAGATTTTTCTCATTAAACACTAACGTCAACAGTCCGTATTTACCACAATGGATTTGATTTTCACTTGATATGCCCTTTGATACAAACTTTGCAGATTGAAAGTGCATACTGCAAAACGCTTCTATAAACTTTCCGGAAGTATCAATCACTCCAACATATAAAGAATTTATGCCAGTATCAATATCATAATTAATATCAATCCCTATGCCTAGCTCCGAAAAAACAAAACTATAATTCCCCTTGATTTTGTTATAAACTGAATTGCTATAACTACCAGCATATTCCATTTTGTCAATATAAACATAAGAAAAACTATCAAGGAAAACTCTGATCACGCCAGCATACCAAGTCCATGGTTTCCTATTTTGCCTAGCACGGCAAAATGAGGTATCAACCGAGGGCAAATTATAATCTAAAGGATTTAAGCTTTCTTTAAAGTAACGGATGAATGGGAAATTCGATCGATTATCCTCATATACTTTAATACTTTTTAATACTCCTTTTGCATTAAAAGCAGAATCCTGTGCCAGAGAAAATAATGGAAAAATAACGCTAATAAGTATAAAATTTTTCATTTTATTATTTTGTGACTGTTAAGGGTTGAGTAGCACTTCCTGTTGCTACGGCTGAACTTGACGAGTTTTCGCCAGCGGGTGTTGTTGAAGGAGTAAAATTAATTTTTGCATTGGGATATGTTGCCGATAGGCCAGCAGTAATAGCTGGTATAGCATCTGCATATTGCTTAACTTGGGGATAAGACACATTAATATCTGTAATCTGATTATTTGCCTGCCCAGTCTGCCCAACCGCATTTTGAACTTCCTGAACGACAGTATTAGAAAAATTTGCTGCTGTAGTGAAATTATTATTTCTATCTGAACCCACATTGTAACTATCGGAAATTCCTACTGGCGCAGGGGTTTGTGGGACGTCAAGTATAATTGGTCCGAAAAGGGTTCCGTGTTCATCTCCATTGCCACTTGTGGCTGGCATGTAATTTCCAGACCCATCATTTTTTAAAACAGTTACTCCGTTTTGCTTCATTGCTGTAGCATCTGGCGATAAATAAAAATTTGGAGTACCTGCACTAGGAGTAAAAGGCTGTGCTGTACCCTCTGTTACTGCACTCATGTCTCCTACGCCTAAAACATTATTAAGCGGTTGCGATACAGTACCATTGCCAGCAACGTTATTTTGCGCAACTCCCTGTTCATGTGCGTGCAACTCACCCGTATAAGGTTTATTTGATCTTGAGGTATTCAATTCAGATGGAGATTTTGTTATTTCAACAATAGCATGTCCATCACTTTTTACCTGAATAACACGAAAATCAACGTCCTCGGCACCATCTAAGTCAATCGATTTAATCGGCTTATCACCTGAAAATTGGTACGGCGTATACCATGGATAGCCCTTCGTTAAAGGATCAACACTTAAAAATCTACCTAATCTTGAATCAGATATTCTCATACCATAATTAATCACATTTCCCGGTCCCTCAATCTCATCATCCTTCTCCTTATTATTAAATCCAAACCTAAAGGCGGTATCGTTAAAAATTCGCTCCGGCATCAACATCCCTGCCGGATAGTAATCCCCCGGAGTTTCAAAGAACATTGTTATAAGTAAATTTAAAACTTTATTTCAATAACTTAATTGCCTTTGGCAATATCGTCGTACATTTTTCGCATTTGGGTATCCTGGTAATCCTGAGACAGGGCGACATAGCGGTAAAACTCTTTGCTTAACGGTGAGTGGCCTGAAATTTTACGCACTAAATTTTCGGGTACACCGCGCATTAACATATTGGTAATGGCTGTACGGCGCATAACGTGTGAGGAGGCCATATCGCAAAACCGGAACCCTTTACCGTTTTTTGTTTTATGCTCTATGGGTTTGCCGTCCTTCATCCGGAATTTGCCAATTGGTTCTGTCCAGCCTGCCACTTCGAAAAGTTTTTTCAGGTTTTTGTTCAAATTAAAAAGGCTGATTTTGGGTAATAAAGTGCCATTAGGGTAGGCCAGCCTGTTAAGGATATTAATGGCGTAGTCGGGTAAAAGCACGGTGGTATCGGTAGCCGTTTTTTTAGATTTTACTTTCAGATAAGTACCGAAATCTGTTTTGTTTAAATTATGGATAGTTAAAGTCCTTAAATCGGAAAAGCGGAGTGCCACAGTGCTGCCAAACACGAAAATATCCTTGGTGCGCCTGAGGCTTTCAGAAAGGGTTTGTTCAAAAGGCAGGTCGAAAATCAGAAAGCGGAGTTGTGCAGGAAATAAGGCAATGATGGGTATTGTTTCGGTTCGTACATAAAGCAATTCATTATAGCTTTTTGTTTCGATGCCATGATATTTATCGATGTAGTTTAGCAGGGCCTTTATCATTTTAAAGTTTGCCCCTATATAGTTGTCGGAGTAGTTTCTATCATAATTGAGGTAATCTGAAAATTCAATATAAAACTTACGCCAGTAGTTTCTTTCTTCCAGGTTTTCGGCTGAGTTGTTTCCGTTTAACTGGCGCACACGTAATTTAAATTTCTCTACCTTTTGAAAATCGGCGAGGATTTTGGCCAGAAATTCATAGCCTTTAACAGACTTCTCATTAATTCTGGTACCGTTTGGCAAAACGCGGTAGCCTTTTCTGCAATCAGCAATAAATTGGTGCAGCAAAGGCAGCAGCATAAATTCGCAATTGTTCTGTGTTTTTGTTTTTCATAATTGTGGTTTTTAACCGGAGTTACAGTTTGTTTTATTACTTGTGCGGCCAGGGAAGTTTTTAAAAAAATACACGTATTAAATGCGAATGGCACGGAGTCCTTGTTTTGAAAACGAGGACCAGCGGGAGGGATGATTACAGGTATTGCGCCACTTCTGGGTAGGTCGGGATGAAACATTTAAGGGCTTAAAGACAAACCCAAAAAACTTAAGCAAAATCAGGGGGGGTAGGTAGCAGTTTTTTGTTAAATTTGAGTGTAAGTAATTAATAATCAATGAAGTAATTATTTTTTTCTGCTACCTACCCCCCCTGGGTAGCAGACGTTTAAAAGGACCTAACACCAACAGCCTATCCACCTGTAGGGCTTGGTTCGTAGTTCGGCTACGCTCACTATGACATGCGTAGGCTGCTTACGTGAAGGATAGAAGTGCAAAAGCGGAGTGAGGCTTTGCGAATGAAGCTTTGTAACGGATAGCCTGACCCGAGGTTTTGCGAGGGGCACGCTTAACAGTTGTAGTAAAAACGCAGAGTCCCCATTGCTCAGGGCAGCAAAGGGAGACTCTGCGAGGAAGGTCTTTTGGCTGGGGCTTTGGGCAAGGTCTTCGAGGAAAGTCTTTTGAAAGCCTTTTGTGTAATTTGTTTTTTACCCTTCCAGATTTAACGTAAAGGTAAACGTGCGCGAGTAAAGGGCTTGTATGGTGCGGGAGTAAATAAGGCCAGGTGTCTGGTAAAGGATATTAACCACTCCGCGGCTTACTTTTAGTTCGGGCGATAGGATGAAGTAGGGGAAGTAAATCATAAAGCCGATGCCCATTTCGGCAGCAACATCATTGTTTCTCAGTTTAATAATATCATCGGCGCGGCGGGCTTTAACGTTGCTGGCAAGGTCATAATCGTAACGCATACCGGCTATGCCATATACCCTGAAATCTTTTACGGGGTCTGATTTGAAACGGAGCTGTACAGGGAAATCGAGATAGATAGACGACACATCTTTTACAATAGTATTATTATCGAGGTCGGTGTAAACAATGTTTTTATCGGAGAAAGAAAGCGTGGGTATAAAACGGAGGTCGAAATATTTATGGAACTGGTAGTTGCCTATAATACCCAGGTTAAAGCCGGGGCCAATGCGTGTTTTTATGTAGTGGATGGAGTCGTTCTTAGAGTTTAAGGGAGCATTAATAATTTTAAAATCTGCTACGTTAAAACCCATGGCAATACCGAAGTAGATGGTTTTTTTACTCATTTCGTTATAATTGAACTGAGCCTGCGCCTGCCACGTTAAAAACAAAATGCCAATTATGATTGAAAATTTTTTCATCAATTTTTCTTTAAAACCATACCACCTTTCGATACTCTGAGATGCAGTTTAAAACTAAATCCCAATGCAATTTAACACAAAGAGCACAAAGNNTTTGTGTGCTTTGTGTTAACATGAATTTCTTTTCTTTACTGCGTTGCTTTATTTCTCCATCGAATAAAAAGCACAGGCCCCGAAAGTAAGGGGTTGCCACTTTATATTCCGGAACCCAATATTCTCTAATATTTTTATAAAATCAAAACCCTGCGGAAAAGCCGCCACTGACTCAGGTAAATACGAATAGGCCCGGGCATCTTTTGAGAACATCCGGCCTATCATAGGTACCACTTTTCCGAAGTATAAACCGAAAAGCGCCTTTATTATTGTGTTTTGCGGTTGCGATGCCTCTAAAATGGCAATTTTGCCTCCGGTACGGGTTACCCGGTACATTTCGCGCAGGCCTGCTTCCAGGTTTTCGAAATTGCGCACGCCAAAGCCTACGGTAATGGCATCGAAACTATTATCGGCAAATGGCATTTTTTCTGAATCGCCTTTTACAAACTCTACAATATTGGAGACATTCATTTTGGTTGCCTTAGCCCGCCCGTAATTCATCATGCCCTCTGAAAGGTCGAAGCCAATAATTTTTTCCGGGTTCAGTTTAAGGGCCTCAAAAGCAAAATCGCCGGTGCCGCTGGCAACATCCAGTATTTTTTTGGGCTGAATGGCGCCGATATATTTAACCGCTTTCCTGCGCCAGGTAATATCAATGCCAAGCGATAGCAGGTGGTTTAAAAAGTCGTACCGATGGGCAATGTTATCAAACATCTCCTCTACCTGCTCCTTTTTGGTGCGGGTGGCGTCGTTATAGGGCGTTACTGTTTTGCTCATAGTTCAAATGCAGCCCCTCCCGTCCCCGAAGGGGAAGCTTAGTATTAGCTTCCCCTTCGGGGACGGGAGGGGCTGGGCCGCGCAAAAATAGCAGGTTAAAGTTTCTATTTGATATTAATTGGTTTATCTGAATACTTTTGTGGGCTATGATTATTAAATCTTCGGAGTATAAGGCCAGTTATGTAGAGGTAAATAAGTGCCCGCAGGTAAACATGCCTGAATTTGCGTTTATTGGTCGCTCGAATGTTGGTAAAAGTTCGCTAATCAACTATTTATGTGGCAGAAAGGCACTTTCAAAAGTGTCGAATACCCCCGGCAAAACGCAGACTATCAACTACTTTGAAATCAATAACCATTTCCATTTGGTGGATTTGCCTGGATATAGTTTTGCCAAAGTATCGCGCGAGTTGAGGGAGAAATGGAATGGTATGATACGCAATTACATCCTTAAACGCGAGCAGTTGCAATACGTTTGCCTGTTGATAGACAGCCGCATACCCCCGCAAAAGATAGACCTGGAGTTTATACAGTGGATGGCCAAAAACCGCGTGGCTTTTGTTATCATCTTTACCAAAGCCGATAAACCGGGAAGCCGCGATGTAGCAACCAATGTGCAGGTATTTCAAAACGAATTATTAAAGGAATGGGCTGAATTACCCCCCATGTTTGTTACCAGCGCTGAACGCAACGCCGGCCGCGATGAGGTTTGGGATTTTATTGACAAGGCGGTAAAATACTTTTACGCGCATAATGTGAGCAAGGAGGGGAGTGATATTGCGAAAAGTGAGTAACGCCGTTATTCTGTATTGATGCCGGCGGCATCGGGGTTTGTGCAGTGGGTTGTAGCTATAAATATGTCATCGCTCTGCGATGAAGGAAGGGGTGTCTATTGAATTGTAAAGTCCTTTAATATTATTCGACACCTGAAGTCGCACCTAAACCATTAACGGCCATTATTTTTAATAACACCAATTTTGTAGGGGCAATCCCTTGCGGTTGCCCTTTTGCGGTGAGGGCGAAATCAAAATGCCACCGTATATTTTAAATTAAACGAGTAGGTATCGTTTATACGATTGTGCAAACGGGGTGACCGCAGGGGATCGCCCCTACATCATACGCTGGCATCGGTGGTTTGTGCATTGGGTGGTGTCCATTGAACTTCAAACCATTATTTCACTTCAATTGTTTTATCAGCCAGCTTTCGTTTTTTGCGCCCGTTTGCAACATAAATGTTAGCGAAAGTAAACTTGCCTTTGGGCTTTGAATCTATTAACCGCTGCATGGCAGCCCATGTGCCGGAATCATTTGCAGACCAGGAAAGTTTAGCAGCCTTTCCCGAGCTATCGTAAATTAATTCGCAGCTTATTACTGATTGTTCAAGTGGTAATTGAAGTATTCTGTCCAGCTCATTGGTGGTGTAATTAATGGCGCTCATTGCTGTCACAAAACTATCCTGAACCAGTGGAGCGTAATTGGTGGAAAGGTAAAAAGCGGATGAGCTGTTTTGGGTGCTTGTATCCACTTTAGGCGGCGCTGGCTTGCTGACTTTAAAAACAGCATCCGTTTGGGCAAAGCCCCCTGAGGTAGTTAGCAGAAAGAGAAAAAGATAAAGTTTCATGTTCTATTTTACCAGGATGGATTTATCTGCTAATCTTAATTTTTTATCTCCTTTCATTACATAAATGTCTTCAAAAATAAGTTCATCGCCGGGTTTAGCCATTTTAATTATATCCAAAGCCTCTTTGGGAAACTTGCCGGTTGAAGTTTTCCCGTAAGGAAATCTAACCACATAACCTTTGCTGGCAAGGCCAACATTGCATGAGGCTACGGTTAAGGCTGAGGGTAACTTCAGCAACTCGTCGGGTCCGGGAATTGAATTGGTGTCTAATAGTATTGCTCCATTTATAACGTTGGCAGCTTTTACATCTTTTACCAGCACTTTTGTTGATGTTGACTGTGCTGAGCTGCTGTTTATAAATAGCATGACCAGGATAAAAGTGAGGGTTCGCATAGGTTTAGGTCTTTATTTGCCGGATTTTGGATATATAACGCGAAGAGTAGGGAAAAGTAACAGTATGAGCGCTGGAAACAAATTTTTCCCACACCCCTTTTATTTTCGGGGGAAAAAGCTATTTTTGCAGTCCAAAATTCGATTTTTATGAAGAAAGACATACATCCGGCCGCTTACAGAACTGTAATTTTCAAGGATATATCATTGGATAAACAATGGTTAGGCAAAAGCACCGCCAATACCAGAGAAACCGGCAAATGGGAAGACGGAACTGAGTATCCGTTGATTAAGCTTGAAATTTCAAGCGAATCGCATCCGTTTTTTACCGGCAAAATGAAATTTGTTGATACCGCAGGTAGAATTGACAAATTCAAGAAGAAATACGCTAAGTAGTACTGGCTATAAATTCGTTTTAAAAATGCCTCTGGGTTTCCGGGGGCATTTTTGCGTTTGTGCCAGGTTTCAAATACAGATAGAACGCTGATTTGTTATGATCTTTATGATGTTTTTATGATTTTGAAAACAATGGATTTCTGTATTATCATTTCTTGATCATAATCATCGTAATAAATCAGCGTCGCCTGTATTCAATCATAATAAATCAGGCCCCATTGTATCATGCATTTTACTATTTTTAGCCCAACGAAAAATAGCCTTCTGTGAATCTGATCCTTTTCGATTGCCACAAGAACCGTGAGAATTTACTGCCTTTAACATATACCCGTCCGGTTGCCGATATCAGGGTTGGCATTTTAACCATTCGCGAAAAATGGGAAAAGTTACTGGGCCAAAAATCATATTCGCTTACTGAAAATTACCTGGCCGGCAAGTTCAAACCATGCACAGATGCCGCCCCGGCCCTGTATATCAATGGCGGGGTTTTGCCGGATGCGAAAATGGTAGCTGCTATTTATAAGTTGGGGGCATTGCAATCATTAATCGCCAACGGCCAGCTGATTGCTTTTAAAACCGAAAAAGGGCACCTGAACTATGAAAACATGGAGGCCATTGCCAAAAGTTTTACGCCTGTAAATTATACCGAAAGCTTTTTAACCATTGCCCATACCTGGGATATATTTAAACTAAACGGCGACGCCCTGAAAGCAGATTTTGAATTGCTGACTAAGGATAGAAAATCGGAGCCGTTAAGTGATACTAATAGGCTGATTGGCCCTAAAGAGAACCTGTTTATTGAACCAGGTGGCAAGGTAGAAGCCAGCATATTAAACACGACCGCTGGCCCTATCTATATTGGCCATGATGCCGAGATAATGGAAGGCTGTACCATCCGCGGCCCGCTGGCACTGTGCGAACATGCAGCGCTTAAAATGGCTGCCAAGGTGTATGGCCCAACCACTTTAGGGCCGCATTGCAAAGCCGGGGGCGAGTTGAATAATGTTATATTTTTCGGTTACAGCAATAAAGCGCACGATGGCTTTTTGGGTAACTCAGTACTTGGCGAGTGGTGTAACCTGGGCGCCGATACCAATAACAGCAACTTAAAAAACAATTACGCCAGCGTTGATGTGTTTAGCTACCGCGAAGGAAAGGCAATTGATACGGATATGACCTTTTGCGGACTTGTAATGGGCGACCACTCCAAGTGTGGTATTAATACCATGTTTAACACCGGAACGGTGGTAGGCGTTTCTGCCAATATTTTCGGGGGTGATTTTCCGCCTAAGTTTATTCCCTCGTTTAGCTGGGGCGGGGCTAAGTGGTTAAGAACATTCAGCTTTGATAAATCTCTGGAAGTTGCGGCGCGGATGATGGAACGCCGGGGTTTGAAACTTGAAGACGGAGATGTGAAAATATTGCAAACAGTTTTTGACAGGGATGAGAAGTTCAGGAAGCATTAGGCGATTTGCGGATGAGCGTTCATTTAGAAAGTAACTTTACCTTAATTCAAACCCATGAAAAGAAAAAAATTAATTGCGGGAAACTGGAAGATGAACCTCGAAATTGCCGAGGCTACCAAACTTGCAACTTCCATAAAAGATGCACGCGCGTCTTTTAAGTGTGATGTGGCGCTAATTCCATCATATGTGTTTATTGCTGAAGTAAAGCACCTTATTTACGCCACCGGTGTTCACTTAGGGGCCCAGGATTGCAGCATCCACGAAAATGGCGCTTATACAGGCGAGGTTTCGGCAACGCAGCTAAAAAGTGCGGGGGTTGAATATGTTATTATCGGGCACAGCGAACGCCGCGCGCATTTTGGCGAGAACCATGGTATTTTGAAACAGAAAATGCAGATTGTCCTTAAACACGGTTTAAAGCCTATTTTTTGCTGCGGCGAACCTTTGCAAGTACGTGAAGAAGGCAAGCATAAAGAGTATGTGCAAAAGCAATTAGAGGAAAGCCTGTTTGATTTAAGCGCCAAAGAATTTGCAAACCTTACTATAGCATACGAGCCCATCTGGGCTATAGGCACCGGTTTAACTGCCACGGCTGAACAGGCCCAGGAAATGCACGCATTTATCAGGCAGTTGTTAGTGCCCAAGCATCCCATTGCTTTGCAAACACGCATTATTTATGGCGGTAGCTGCAACCCGAGCAACGCTAAGGAATTACTGGCATGTGCCGATGTGGACGGCGCCCTGGTTGGCGGGGCTTCATTAAAGGCAAAAGATTTTTTAGCCATTATTGACGCTGCAGGATGAACTACACTATTTACGAGTTTTTTACCAAAGATGAAATTGAGCGCGACTGGCTGATATCCATCCTTGGCGATTACGATTTTGAAGGTTATGAAGAAACCAATGAATCGCTGAAGGGTTATGTGCCCGTAGGTAAAGTGGACGATGCAAAAGTGAAAAGTATACTGCACGATAACGAATTCGGGCACATTGAATTTACCTCGGGTGCCCTGGAGAATAAGAACTGGAACGAGGAGTGGGAAAAAAACTTTGAACCGGTAGTTGTGGACGATAAGGTGGCTATACGCGCGCCTTTCCATCAGCCCTTTAATACTGAATTTGAAATTATTATTGAGCCCAAGATGAGTTTCGGCACGGGGCATCATGCTACTACTGCCTCTATGATATCGCTGATGCTGAAGGAGGACATTGCGGACAAAACTGTGCTTGATTTTGGCAGTGGCACCGGTGTGCTGGCCATACTGGCTGAAAAGTTAAAAGCTGTTGATATTACGGCTATTGACAACGAAGAATGGGCTTACAATAACTGCATTGAAAATATCGGCCGTAACAACTGCGTTCTTATCAAAGCGATACATGGCGATGATACATTTGTGTTTGATAGAAAATTTGACATAATTTTAGCCAATATCAACCGCAATGTGATTCTAAAAAATGTGGATTATTGGAAAAGCCTGCTCAACGGTAACGGAGTATTAATAGTGAGCGGTGTTTTATTGAACGACGAGAACGATATTATCCGCAAAGCGATGAGCAGCGGATTGAAAGTTAAAGATAAACTGAAGAATAACGGATGGCTGGCCATCTCATTTCAACATGCGTAAACTGATTGCAACATTTGCAGGGAATACGGTTGGCGGGGACGCCAACCGGGGGCGTTCTCGTGGTTGGCGTNNTTGGCGTCCCCGCCAACCACTTTTTTCGTGCCATCTGGTATGCATCTCATTTCAACACGTGTAAACTTAATTGAATCCATGAGGAAATTTTTTATTGCTATTGTTTGTCTGCTATCGGTTGCCGCTTTAAGTGCGCAACAGATTACCTCGTTCCCCGCCGAGCATGACGGCTTTATGAAGGAGCTTGAAAAATATATGACGGCAGGCAAGATGGAGGCCAATGTAAAAACCATGGACGAGTTTTCGAAAATGGTGAAGGACGGTAAGATACCTTCAGGCTGGATTGATAAAATAATTTCTACTGCCGACCTGATGATTGAGCGTTCTATGTCGCCTTACCCGCATTTCAATAATTATATTAATACGATAATGAAGGCATCAAAGGCCGGCCTGACCGATGAGCAATTTGATGACTGGTGCACTATAGTGGATGATGTTATCCCTAACCAGAAGAAAGGGGAGAATAGTGATTTTATAAAATTTGTTGAGTTCAGCGCGGGGTTCTTTACTGAAAGGGCGCTGAACGTCACTCCGGCTAAAACCTGGAGGGTTGAATCCACAGATTATAAACTGAGTTATGAAGACAATCAACCTGTGGTTACCTTTCCGGTTACTACTTTAAAGGGTTATATAAGGGGCGATACTATTTCCATTAAACAGACGGCAGGGCAGTATTTTCCGCTTCAATCAAAGTGGATTGGTAAGTCGGGCCGCGTTGACTGGGGCCGTGCGGGCTTTGACCCGAATAAAGTGTATTGCACTTTTAATGATTACACCATTAACACCGCTAACTTCAATTACACTATTGATACGGTAACTTTTACCAATGCCGATTATTTTAAACAGCCTTTACGTGGCAGGCTGATTGACAAAATGCAATCAAGCGCCGATACGATTAACATGACTTACCCGCGTTTTGAATCGTACGATATGGGAATGACCATTAAAGACATTGCCCCCAATGTTTCGTACACCGGAGGGTTTTCGCTGCAAGGCTCAAAAGTGCTGGGCTACGGAACGCCCGACGACCTGGCGAAACTTACTTTTTATGCCCGCGATGGTAAAACTAAATTGCTTTCCGCACGCTCTCAATCGCTGAGCATAAGGCGGGGAGATGAGTTGGGCGCCAATAAAGCTGAGGTATCTATTTACTTTGGCGCCGATTCAATTTATCATCCGCAGCTAAACCTCATTTACAAGATTAAGAAACGCGAGATGCGTTTATTACGTGGTGAAACCGGTATTGGACAGGCAAAATTTACCGACTCGTACCACAACGATGAGTTTCAGACGGATGCTATTTTCTGGAACCTGGATTCGTCGGTGTTGAACCTGAAAATACTTTCGGGTGTGGGTAAAAAGCCTGGTATATACGAGTCTACCAATTATTTTAATAAAGAGCTGCTGCGTAAAACGCAGGGACTTGCCAGTTATGAGCCGCTTTCCATCTTAAAAAAGATGACAGAAAAAAATGGCTCACGCGATATTAATGCCACCGATTTTGCGCGCACCCTCGACCCTAATATGAAAGAGGGTGAAGTTAAATCGCTGTTATATGACCTGCTGGCCAATGGCTTTATTTTGTATAATGAAGACCTCGGGGTTATAACGCTCAAAGAAAAGGCAATTAATTATGTGCTGGCGAAAGCCCGGAAGATAGATTACGATATTATTACAATTAAATCGGCGCCGCAGTCGGGTAATGATAATATTGATTTAAAAAGCAGCAACATAAACCTGAAGGGTGTGTTTGAAGTGCCCATCAGCGATACCGCTTACGTTTATTTCAGGCCAAAGGCCAACGCCATAAGCCTGCAAAAGGACCGTAACATGGAGTTTGACGGATTGGTATTTGCCGGGCGCATGGATTTGATGGGCGAGAAGTTCCATTTTCAATATGCCCCTTTTACCATTGACCTGAACAAGGTTGATACCATGCGTATTAATATACCCGATAGCGGAAAGATTGATAAATACGGCGACCCGGTTTTGAAACCCATGAAATCTAAAGTGGAGGGGATAACCGGCCTGTTGGAGATTGATGCACCCATCAACAAATCGGGCCGTACGCGTTTGCCACAGTTTCCTAAGTTATACAGCCGTGGTAAGTCGTACATCTATTATGATGATTCAACGGTTGCCAAGGGCGCGTACGGCCGGAAGAATTTCTTTTTTGAGCTGGAACCTTTCAGGCTTGACAGCTTAAATAATTTCAGCCCGGATATTATCAGCTGGCAGGGACGCCTGGTTTCGGGAGGCATTTTCCCTGATATAAAAGACAGCGTGCATTTGCAAAAAGATGAGTCGCTGGGCTTTAAATCAGAAACCCCGCCGGGAGGTTACGACCTGTATAAAGGCAAAGGCAAATACTACGGCAAGTTTGAGCTGAACTATAGCGGCTTGCAGGGCGATGGGCGTATAACACACAGCACTTCAGATTTTACCACGCACGATGTACGGCTTTATCCCGATTCCATGCTGGGCAGTACCGATACGTTCAGAATTGCCAAAACTTTTGAAGGTGTAAAAACCCCAACGGTTGTAGGTACTATGGATCAGATATTCTGGAAGCCGGTGGCCGATAGCATGTATATCAGCATGAACAACAAGGACCACTCGTTTGCTATGTATGACGACACGTTTACCACCTTTAAAGGAAAACTGTTGCTAACCGGTAAGGGCCTTAGAGGAAACGGAACGCTGGATTGGGACCAGGCAACTTTAACCTCAAAAGATATCAGTTTAAGAACCATGGCGCTGAGCGCAGATACCAGTTCGCTGAATATTAAAACCACCGGCGACCGGGTTTCGTTTAAAACACCGAACGTAAATGCCAAGGTGGATTTCGAAACCCGTATTGGTGATTTTGTGTCGAATCAAAAAGATATTCCTACTGATTTTACGTACAACCAATACAACACAGCCATTAACCAGTTTAAATGGTTTATGGACGAAAAAATACTGGACTTTAAAGTGCCGATTGATGGGCCCAGTGCCTATTTTAATTCTACCCGGCCCGATCAGAAAGGCCTGAAGTTTTTGGGCCGTCGTGCTACTTACAACCTGGTTAGTTCAGTATTGAGGATAGAGCAGATAAAAGAAATTAAAGTGGCGGATGCATTGATATCCCCTGATAGCGGAGTGGTAGTTATTGAAGGCGAGGCTAAAATGCACCAGCTGCGCAATGCAGTAATACTTGCAGATACATTTTCAAGGTTTCACCGCTTTGATAGTTGTACTGTGGATATATACAGCAAGGAAGAAATGAAAGCCATGGGTAATTACCACTACGAAACGAAAAACCTTAAAGAAACCATTAGCTTCGGCGATATCGGCACGCAAAAATCAACACAGGGCAAAAACAGAAAGGCGCACGATTTATGGACCCTGGTTGCTAAAACCAATATTGACGAGAAACAGGGCTTTGTTTTGTACCCTGATGTGAGCTTTAACGGCGAAGCCAGCATATACGCCCCTGAACGGGTGATTACTTTCAAAGGTTATGCAAAAATAGGACTGACTAATCCGAAGGCTACTACCTCTGCCTTCTTTATAAGCCAGGATGTTGCCCCACAAACCCTTGCACTTAAATACGATGAAACAACCAAAGACAAAAACAATAATTTACTGAGCGCCGGTATACATATAAGCCCGGTACCTGATGCAGCTTCGATATACACCACGTTGTTATCGCCTAAAAAGGACAATAAGGATATTTCCATTTTTAAAACCGCAGGTATAGTAGGCCAGCTGCCGACCGGTGAATATGTTTTCGGCAATGAAAAGCGTATCCGCGACAATGTGAAAACCGGTAATATTTTGACCTATGATGACAAGAAGGGCACTGTTAAAGCAGAAGGTAAATTTGAACTGGGCACTAATTTCGGCCTTATTAAAACAGCCGCAGCCGGTAGCTGCGATGTTAAGTTAGACAGCGGCAGGTACAAGATAAACCTTGACCTTGCCATTGATGCCCAAATGGGCGATAAGATGCAGGACCGCTTTGAGTTTTACATGGTGGGCGATGATGCCGACCAACCGGATATTACTTACGATAAAGACAAGGCGAAAAAAGCCGTTTATGGCCTGGCCGATGAAGACGACGACAAAAAGATGTTATCTGATTTTGAACAAACATCGCAGTTTGTTAAACGGCCTAAGGACCTGAAAGAGAACCTGGTGTTTACCGATGTGAATTTTGTTTTTGACCCTGATGATGTTTCACTGCGCTCGGTTGGAAAGATAGGTGTGGCCATGATTGGTAAAAAAGTGATAAACAAAAAGCTGGAAGGTTATATTGAAATACAATACAAAGGAGGTAATGATGTGTTTACCATTTACCTGCAAACCGGCACCAAAGGCTGGATGTATTTTGAATACAGGCCGGGCGAGCTGGCTATCTTGTCTTCGTACGATGACATTAATAATGCATTAAAGGCGTTATCGGTTGATAAGCGTAAAATAAAGGGCAGTGGTAAGGCATTCTATTTATATACTGCTGCTTCGCCTTTAAGCCAGCAAGACTTTTTGAGCTATATGAAAGATAAGGCAGCAGGTATCAGCCGCGTTCACCCTGTGCCGAGAGAGCCGCTGGAAGAGATACCGGTAAATAATGATACCTCATCGATTCCTGAAAATACAGCGCCTGCACCGGGTGATACTTTAAATAAACAAGAGCAAAAGCAACAGGATGAGATTAACGAGATTAACCAGTTAAAACAAAGCGGAGGCAATGTCCTTTCAGGGCCACCACCGGGAAGGGCACCTGCACCTGCAAAACAGGATTCTGTTCCTGTTACGCCGCAAACTTCGCCCGATGCACCTAAACAGGATGCCCCTGCAGGAATTCCTGAAAATACGCCACCGGTAGAGCCTAAGAAAGATACGGTGCCTGCTGTGCCTAAATCGGATGCTGCGCCACCGGTTGTGCCTCAAACTACACCAGATGTGCCGAAAACTGAAGCTGCGCCTGTGGTGCCGGTNNGTAACACCTGATGCGCCGAAGAAAGATACTGTTGCTGTTACACCGCCGGTTGTAGTGCCAGATGTACCAAAAACTGAAGCTGCGCCGCCACCGGTTCAACAGGCACCACCTGTTACAGCGCCTGTGATACCGCAAGCTACACATGATGTGCCGAAGACAAGTATTCCCTCAACCCCACCACCGGTAGTGCCTGATGTCCCTAAGCAGGATAGTACGGCGGTACCGCATTAGGTGCCAAGATTTGACAACTTTTTAAAANNCCGAGTCTCCCCTTTCCTGCTTTGAGGAATGGGGGACTCGGCTGCTAGTGCAGCCTACCCCCCAGCCGAGTCCCCAACCTTCGGAAGGGAGACTCGGCTGAGAAGGTCTTTTCTGCGTCACCACGATTTTTTCCCTTGCCCCAAGAGTGGTTACTCGCAATGACGCACATTTTTTTTGTTGAATGTATATGGGAAATTTACTTACACCCCTTCAACCTATCACTTACCCATTGGGGGCTTACGTGCTTATCGAGGTTGAAATATTCATCATTCATGTAGTTGATGATGTTAGAGATTTGAACCTCATCCAGGTTACCGGGGTACATGGGTTGGTCGTAAAGGGTATCACCTACCGTAATGGGGTGGTTTAAACCAAACTTCAGCCAGCAGGGAATGGAATCTAAGTTTTTGATGGCAAAATCGGAATGATTAAGTGGCGGCACCAGTGATTTTATGCCTTCGCCGTTTTCGCCGTGGCATTGCGAGCAATTAGCTACATATCCTGCCTTACCGGGATGATCAACTGTGCCGTGCGACCAGATATCATATATAAACAACAGGATAATGATGAAGATGGAAAACGGGGCTATGTATTGTATTATCTTTTTTGGTGCCAAGGCAATCGGTGTTTTAAGCTATTTATTTAAAACTCTTCTCCGCAGAGTCTCCCTTTACGGCTTTGCGTAATGGGGACTCTGCGTGTGTGCAGCCAATCACCACGCAGAGTCTGCGAAGAAGTCATTTTCATTCTTTTTCCTGCAAAAGCACATCCATATCATCCATCAGTTTCTGAACACTTACCTCATCTACGCCATTATAATATCCTCTTATCCGGCGGTGCTTATCAACCAAAATAAAGTTGCCGCTGTGGATGTGGCCACCGGGCGCATCCGGGTCTTCGGCGGCGCTTACCAGGTACTTATCGGCAAGGTTGTAAATAGAATCTTTATTGCCGGTAAGCAAATGCCACTTGCTGCTTTCGAAACCCAGCTTGCGTTCGTACTTTTTAAGCCGCGGTACACTATCCCGCACAGGGTCGATAGAGTACGATAAAATCAATATATCTTTATTGGATTTGTACTTTGTATAAACTGCATCCATTTCCTTCATCATTTTTGGGCAAATGCTGGGGCAGGAGGTGAAAAAGAAATCGGCTACAAATATTTTTCCTTTAATGGTATTTGAATCTACCGCGTTGCCGTCCTGGTCGGTAAATTGAAAGTTGGGGAGGGTATAGTCAATGCTGTCGGTTACTGTTTGGCCGTCTTTAATGACCTGCACTGCTGTTTTTGGGCCGTAAATAGTTAATGGGGTTTGATTACACGATGCCAGGGCAAGGCAGCCTGATATGGCAATAAATAAATAAAAACGCATAAACTTAGCTTTGTGTTCAGTGCTGTAAGGCGTAACCCCAGCAAATAACCGGTTACTCAAATGAGGGGCTAAAGTATTTCTCTTTTAACCAGTTTGCAACTTCGTTGGTAATTGGTTTGTCCAAAAAGTCTAAAATTTCGGGATAGGCAGAGGCTTTTTGGCGGTCGCCACGGTAATCTGAGGAGGTAAGAAAGTAAATTTTAGAGGCCACACTAAATGGCCTGGCAATGTTACGGAACTCATCTAAAAAATCCCAGCCGGTTTTAAGTGGCATATTTAAATCAAGAAGTATCAGGGTCGGATATTCTTCTTCCAGGTTTTCATCTGTAACCCTTTTTAATTCGTCAATAGCTGCGTCTACCAGCCTGAATTGCTTAAAGTTTCTAAGGCCGGTATCTTCCAGCATAATGCGGGTAAGGTAATTATTTGCCTTATCGTCGTCAATAATGTATATCACCGGTTCTGCCACGCGTTAGGTTTTAACAGCTATTGCTCAAATACGCAATTAACTGATTGCTTATCAAATATCCCCCATAATATCTGACACGAATACTTTGAAAGGCAACGGGGAATGATGGATTGCTCTTTATAAAGCTATGTCTTCTTTGCTCTAATATACGTATTGTAACGTAATTTACACACTAAAGGTTTCCTAAATCACAAAATGGTAACATTGGCACAAGGTGAGCTTTGTTTAGTGATTTTGCACGAAATGAGAACAAAATGCGGCAAAAAGGGTTTAACAGGCTGGTTTGTAAGTTGCGAATCAGTTAAGTTTGCACCATGTCAGAATCAAAAACTGTTCAAACGCGGGTGTTAAAGCCCGAATGGCTGAAAATTAAATTGCCCTCGGGAAAAGAGTTTAGCGATGTAAAACAGAACGTTGAGCAGCATAAACTGCACACTATTTGCGAAAGTGGCAAATGCCCTAACCAAACGGAATGCTGGGGGGCAAAAACAGCTACCCTGATGATACTGGGCAACGTTTGCACCCGTTCGTGCATGTTTTGCAGTGTTGATACCGGTAACCCGGAAATAGTAGATATTACCGAGCCGTTGCGCGTGGCCGAATCAGTTAAGTTAATGGGGTTGAAACACGTGGTTATTACCTCGGTTGACCGGGATGACCTGCTGGATGGCGGCTCGAAAATATGGGCGGCCACTATCCGCGCCATCCGCCGACATTGCAAGGGNNACCTTAATACCGGATTTTAAGGGGAATGCCGAAAATATTCAACGCATAATTGATGTAAAACCCGAGGTTGTTTCGCATAACCTGGAGACCGTAAAAAGACTGACGCGCGAAGTGCGCATACAAGCAAAATACGAACGCAGCCTGCAGGTATTGCTGATACTGAAAGAGGGCGGTATAGAAAGAACCAAGTCAGGCATTATGCTGGGGCTGGGGGAAACCGAAGAAGAGCTGTTTGAGGCTATGGATGATTTACGTGCGGCTAAAGTTGATATACTTACCCTGGGCCAGTATTTACAACCAACGCGCAAACATTTGGCCGTAGCTAAATATGTTACGCCGGAGGATTTTGCAAGATATAAGCAGGTAGCGCTTGATAAGGGATTCCGTTACGTTGAAAGCGGGCCCATGGTGCGTAGTAGCTACCATGCTGAGAAGCAGGTTTTTGATTTATGATTTATGATTGCTGATTTGTGATTATTCAAAAATCAGCAATCATAAATCAATGTCGTTAAGTTAANNTGCCGCTTAACTTAACGACATTGAATCATAAATCATAATTTAGTTACGCTCCACGCCCCTGGTTTATCGTTAAACCATTGCTTCACTTCATTCCAGGTAGATTGAAATAGTTCGGACTGCCGGTATTTTTCGAGGGCGGTTTCGTTTTGCCATTTGCTGTAGGTGAAAAAGATATTGGTTTGACCCATATCGCGCAGCAAATCTACGCCACTGCATCCTTCAAAAGCGGCAATCAGTTCTTTCCGCGATTCAAAAGCGGCTATAAAATCGCCCACCTTTTCGGGCTGGAAGGTCATTTTTACAATTCGTATTAACATGGGGTAAATATAAGGGTGGATACCTGTGCGCACAACAGGTGTCAGACCATTTCTTAAAGCATTACACCCGGTTTTGAACGTGAGAAATTTGTGGTGTAGTTACAAAGCGCAACATACAGGGGGAGCGCCGATATGCCACGAAGTTTGTGGTAAACAGATAAAAAATTTTAGGAACCGCAAGGCAATCCTTACTTTATATCGCGCGTAGCCAATAGGCCATAGGAACCTGCCACCAGCGCTACCTGGTAGCCAAGAGCTATGAACACGAACTGAAAAGCAATGGTGCCATCGGTTGCCAGTATTTGTGCCAGCGAAGAAAAAGGTAAATAACTACCCCAATCAGATCCGGGGTATTTAAATTTCAGATAAATGGATAGCAGGCCTTCAACGCTGGTCCAAACAAAAGATATGATAATACTGATGGCTACGCTCCTGGTTAAAAAAATAAGGAAAAAACCAAGCAGGGCATACAATATTGTTCTGATTAACGAATACACTGCACCGGAAACTGTTAAACAATCAAAGGCTTCTTTAGTATAACCCGCCGATGCCGCAAGGGCCAGAAAAATAAGTTTTTGAACAAGCAGCAATAATACCGCTGCAACAATTACCAAAAGTATCTTACCTATAAAAAACTTACCGCGGGTATACCCTTCAATAATCGACCTCCGCAATGTGTTTTCGGTATATTCCTGTCCTATATTCATGATAACAAATATGCTGAATATGAATCCTATCATATCTGCCATGCCCGCATCGGTGCTCTTCAGCATACCGGTTAAATCGGGGCTAACCAGGTGCATCCCAAATTCGCCCCTTATAAAAACCACAAGCAATAGTATGGCCAGGATAACGTATGTAGACGGCCTGAACAGCTTGATAAATTCTATTTGTAATGCTTTCATGATTGTTTACGGGTTTTGCGCAAAAAATAATCTTCCAGCGATTCGTATCCTTTTATCAAAAGTTGTAGTTCGCCGCTGTCAATAATATTTCCGTTTTTTAAAAGGGCAATATGGGTGCAAACTTTCTCCATTTCATTTAGCAGGTGGCTGGCTATCAGTATTGTTTTACCCTGGGCAGAAAGGTCTTTTATAATTTGCCTGGTATCAGCAATCCCGTGAGGGTCAAGGCCGTTGGTAGGTTCGTCAAAAATGAGCAATTCGGGGTCACTTAAAAGTGCCGACGCAACAGAGAGGCGTTGCTTCATACCCAACGAGAAATTTTTTATTTTTTTACCTGCATCATTCCACAAATCTACCTGTTTCAATGCCGGCTCAATTTTGCTGCTATCCACATTTTTTATTTTGCACGAAATCAACATATTGTTCCGCGCCGAAAGTTCGGGATAGTAATTGGCGCTTTCCAGTAAAACGCCGGTTCTTTTTAGCCCGGCAAGCAAATCATGGCTGCCGAATAAAGTTATAGTGCCTGAAGAGGGTTTAAGCAAGGTTAGTATCATGCTAAGCGTGGTGGTTTTGCCGCTGCCATTGGGCCCCAGCAAACCAAATACCTGGCCCTTATTAACCGTGAAACTGATATTATTAACGGCAGCTACGCCGCCAAATAATTTGCTTAACCCATTAACTTGTATTACTGCGTCCATTGTTTTGTAATTATGGCAAAGGTGGTATTTGTTTTAATTGTTGTTACTGTTCAGCAGTATTAT
>PMXD01000264.1 GCA_003165895.1 Bacteroidota bacterium
TTTGGCGCCTGAGTAGTTACGATTTTTTTACTATTAACACTTCCTCTACGCTTGATGCTGCCTCAGGCTATTATTTTTTAGGAACGAAAAGCAATAAGACCATTACAGACAGGGAACTGGTAAGCCAGTACCGCGGAATGATTTAGGGGAGGAGGGTCGCTAATAAAAAAGCCGGTACAAATAAATCGTACCGGCTTTTTTATTACCACAAACCAGAATTAACCCACATTGCAGCCTTATAGAGGGCAAATGTTAAATACAGAACTGTTTTAGTTAAAAATGGCATCAGATTCTGAAGTCAAAATTTATAAGTCATTGATAAACAATAGCAGGTTTTTTGAAAACTGATTTGTAGACCCCCTTGGATATTTTTAATATTTAATATTACGATTAGCTTTGCAAAGTTCTTTGAAAGTGTTGTTATTCTATTCCTTGGAGGGCAAAAATGATCGAAAGAAAATCTGTAGTCCCCCCAAACGAACTCACATGATCGCAAATCATTGTTAGTCAATAGGTTTGTCTCAGAAAGCTGCAATGTGGGTTAATAACCGAATATCTGGTTGTATTGTAGTTCCTGCACCGGGCCTATTGCCTTTAAGGCATCCATATTCAGGTCTTCTTTTTTTCCTATTACCAGGTAAGTGTATTTTTTGCCTTTTACGTGAGCATCGAAAAATTTATGTACATCTGTTAAGGTAATGGTTTTGGCCTGTTCGTAAATATCCTTTCGTACATCATAGTTCAAACCACGTTTTCTGGCACGGTCCCAGGCCCAGTAAATGTCGGCCCCTGTTATCCAGTCGCTCTCTAAATTTTTAACTACACTTTGGCGGGCATCTTCAAATTGCTGGGGTACTTCAGGCATGTTGTTAAGCAGTTTATTCATTTCAGCAAGTGCAGTGCCCATTTTGTCGGCCTGGGTGCCCACATAGGAAGTAATATAGTGCGATTCGTTGGCGTACTGCGGAACTCCGTAGCTGCTGTAAACTGAGTATGCCAAAGCCATTTTTTCGCGTATCTCCTGGAACATAATTGACGACAAGCCAGATCCATAGTAGTCGTTATACAAAAACAGGAAAGGATACAGGCTTTTATCGAACAAAACATCTTTGCCCAACATAACAATTTCGGCTTGTTTCATAGGATAGTAGCACACGTACACTTTGGTTTCGCTGAGTGGCAATTCAGGATATTTTTTTGCTGCCGGATAATCAGGAAAAGGTGTTTTTACAGGGTGAAGTTTATTGATAATTTTTAATGCTTCCTCCGGGCCCTTACTTCCAAAGTAAAAAATGCGATGCTTGTAAAGCCCTAAAGACCTGATGATGCCTACCAATTTATTTATGTCCTCAGCCTTTAGTTCATCTTCGCTTATTACATTATTGAAAGGGTTCACTTCTCCATATTTGGCATAGTTGCCCAGGCCGCTGTAAAGGATTGTGTTTTTATTTTTCTTGGCATTAGCCCTGCCCTGAACAATATCCTGTACCATCGAGTTATAAATGTCTTTATCAGGTTTTGCGTTTGCCAGGATATGCTCAAAAAGTTCAACCCCTTTTTCCAGGTTTTCTTCAAGCCCGGAAAGTGATATTGAAACCCTGTCGCGGCTATTGTTTACACCAAAACTCAATCCCAGTTTGTAGAATTCGGTTTTCAACTGGTCAACGGTATATTTATCTGTGCCTAAATATTCGAGGTAGCTGGTAGCAACACCCAAATCGCGGATATTATCAGTGCCCATATCAAAAATATACTGCACTGAAAAGGTTTTGTTCAGGTCGTTTTTGATATAGTCAAAGGCAACATCGCCTTTAGCCAGTTTAAGATGCGTAATGTCTTTATCAAAGTCCAGGAACTTAGGTGTTAGCGGCGGCTGGGGCAATTGTTCCCACTGCTTCATAAATGCCGACTCAACATCTTTATTCATTACAACCGGTGTAATCTTAGGCTTTTCAACTTTATGTACCGTAGCCTCCCCCTGGCGTTTGTAGCATACAGCGTAATTATTTTTGTAATGTTCGTTGGCAAATTTTACAATATCAGCCTTGGTAATTTTTTCTGCTTCACTGATTTCATCTACCCAGTCTTTCCATGGAATATTATGGACAAAACTGCCCATCATATAACCTGCGCGGCTGTTGTTTTTTTCGGCCGCTTTCATCCTTTCCAACTTCAAATTTGTAATTACAGCAGGTAAAAGCCAATCGCCAAATTCCCCTTTTTTTACCTTTTCAATTTCGCCTATAAGCAGGTCTTTTACTTCTTCCAGTGTTTGCCCCTGTTTAGGTTCCCCGTACAGTTTATGGAAAGTATAGTCGGTATTATCATCTACGGTAGAGTAGCCGCTTAATACTTTTTGTTGCTGAACCAGGTCAAGGTCTATTAAACCGGCTTCGCCATTAGCTAAAATTTCGTCTACAAGGCGGACCATAAATGCATCATGCGAGTTGGCGCCGTCAAACAGATAGCCGATATAAACATGTTCGGGCTGCGGGCCTTTATATTCGCGCACAATGGGTGCAGTTATTGGCGGCTCAGGTTTTTTAACGAATTCAGGGATTGCGCCGGGCTGCCAGTTTCCGAAATACTTTTCTATCAGTGCAACAGTAGCATCAGGGTCAAGGTCGCCTGAAAGAATGATGGCCACATTGTTGGGGCGATAATAAGTTTTAAAATAATTGTAAATATTGATCATGGAAGGGTTCTTCAAATGTTCGCCTTCACCAATAGTTGTTTGGGTTCCGTAAGGATGGTTTGGCAGCAAAGCGTTTTCAATGGCGTGGTCGCTCCATACGCGGTCATTATCCTGATTGCGGTTAAACTCCTCATATACTGTTTCAAGCTCGGTATGAAATAAGCGCAGCACAGCAGTTTGAAACCGGTTACTTTCCAGGTTCAAAAACTTTTCTAACCCGTTTGAAGGGATATCATTTATAAAAACGGTCATGTCGGTTGAAGTAAACGCATTGGTGCCTTTTGCACCGAGGGAGGTCATCATTTTATCGTACTCATTCGGTATGGCCAGTTTAGAAGCCTCATACGAGAAAGAATCTATTTTGGCATACAGCAGTGCTTTCTTAGCCTCATCTTTTTCGTTTTTGTGGTACTCAAAATAAGCAGATACGGAATCAAGCAACACGCTCTCTCTGGCCCAGTTTTCAGTGCCAAAATCATGCGAACCTTTAAACATCATATGCTCCAGATAATGTGCAAGCCCTGTAGTTTGCGGAGGGTCGAATTTTGAACCAGCCTTTACTGCAATCATGGTTTGAATGCGTGGGGCATTTTTATTAACGGAGATGTACACTTTTAATCCGTTTTTAAGGGTGTAAATCTTTGCATTAAATGGGTCGTTGGCAACGGTTTCTGGTTTCAGTTTTCCAGCTGCCATTGCCTGGATAGGCGGGGCCTGTAAAACCCGGTGATGGGGTACCGTGATGCCGGAATTTTGATTGATTGCAGATTGGTTTTGCGGGACAATGGCTTGCTGGCCCCGGGTAACCGAAACAAACAGGGCCAGGATGACAATTAAAAAGAGTTTTGCTTTCATGTAGTAAATTAATATTAGTTGATTGGGTAAGTAATTCTTGGAAGCTGTTCAAAATTAAATCCAAATGCAATTTAACACAAAGAGAACAAAGGAAAATGCCAATACAAAGGCCACAAAGAGCATATTTTTG
>PMXD01000115.1 GCA_003165895.1 Bacteroidota bacterium
GTCCTGTTCTTCAACCCAGGCCATTGCTTCTTTAAAAAATTCTAACCGGGGTATTTTATCTGTCTCCCGCAAATCTTTTGGACCTACGCCGGTTTTGAAAATCAAAATCCGGTTCATCATGTCGTACATAAACGGGGGCACATGGTTCGGGTTCCAGAATGAGTATATCTGGTCATTACAATTATGGCGCACCTGGCCCATAATACTTTTAATGCCCTTGGTAACATTGCCGCTTACCATTTGGCCGATGTCATCGTAATACACTGTGCCGTTTACGTAGTGGGTGTACATGTTTTTCAATGCTGCATCCCAATCTAACGGTTCACATATCTTGTAAAACTGGTTTTGATTGATGATGCTATTCAGTTTACTACTATGTATCACCGGCACATCAGCCAGTCCCCTGTCGCGCACTGCCTGGCTAAAGAACAGGCCGGGCTTCCCCTCCATAAATTCTTTAGCCAAAGTTGTTTTGCCACAACCGGGAGCGCCGATGATTAAGATGTTTTCTGACTCGCGTAATTCTTCCATAATTCTATGCTTCTAATAACTGTTTTACTGCTAAATCGGATGGTTTAAGTTTGAGGACAAAGGCCTCTATATCACTGCTGAACCAAATAGAAAGCTTTACCAAAGCAGGGTCAATTTCAGCAACTATTTCCTGCCATTCGGCTGGCTCTATGTAGTAGTTCTTTATGGCTGCGGGGCCGTATTCATCAGAGAATTTCTCCCCATTATCGCGCAGGTACCAGTAAAGCTTTGCGTGTTTGCTCCCGGCAACCTTTATCAGGGTTGCGCTTTTGTCTTTGCCCTTTTTGAGGTAGAGGACATTGCCGAAAAGGGTGATGTTATTTTTTTTTGCCATGGCCTGTTTTAATTTTTCGTTTACGCGATGCAATGTGCCTTTCAATCAATTGGTCATGTTCTTCCTGTAACCGGTTGAAGCATGCCGTTTTAATTTTTAAATCTCTTTCAAGTATTTCTACTTTCTGTGCCAAAAATTGCCCTACCCACCGATAAACCTCAATACGTTTAGAATCGGCCCTAAACTCTCGTAGTAATTTAAGTGCGATGTTGGCAACGTCGTCTTCACTTAGAAGAGTGATGTTATTTTTCTTTGACATTGGTACTACTTTTAAAATGAACGACTGCCTTTCGGCTTAGGGATTGAAGTGAGCTCCTGCGAACGGAAAGCCTCCCGCTGAAACAGCGGGATAAACTTTGCTGTTTCAGCGCAAGCCCATTTTATCCGGTATTCCACCACGCCGGAAACCCGCCTTTGGGTTCCTGCCCTGCTTGTTCCAGGCGCTTCCAATAATTCCACATGTTCTTTGCCTCGTGATTAATAAAGGTTTTATTCTGGCCGGTGAAGCGTTCGAACAATTTACGTGTCATGGGGCAGCGAATAATTTCGGTTTGCCGGTTGCGCTTATCGCCTTTCAGGGGTTCGAAGGGTTCAAGTTTTCCGTTGGCATCGCTGGCAATATTTTCACTTCCTTCAACCGCTTCAAAACCTGATTCAGCGGTTGGTTTTTTAGTGGGTTGTGTGTTTAATTTTATTACTCTGCCGTTTAAATTTTCCGCTTGCGGTTTATTAAACGTTGAATTATTATTGTTTTCAACGGCGTTTGCGGTTGAATTGTGCTCGTTATTGCCATTTTTCCCGAAAAACTCTGCCTTTATTTGGTTTTGAAGGTTGAATTCATNNCTGACTTACGCCTACATTTTCTCCGGCACCGGCTTTATTCTTCCAATAAAGAATCTCCTCTTCCTGTTTGGCAATTTTCTCATTCAGTTTACGCTTGCCCCATGCATCTGTAGCTTTGTCGCTGTATACAATAAACAGGCTGATGGCCAGGCCGTAAAGGGGGCTGCTTACTTTAAAGTCATAATAGGTAGTGCATTCTGTACACCACTCCATTAATTTCTGAAACTGCTTTTCGTTTAACTCCCAATCTTCGGTAGTTTTATCTTTAGCCAGGTGCTTTAATCCACGGCTTGCNNCTGATTTTTCATACGGTTTGCCCGGGACGCTGGCTGCGGGGCCTGCACCTGAAGGTTTGCCCGTGCCGGTTTGTTTTACTTCCGGCTCAATCTCCTCCTCCACTTCTACATCAGTAATTACAGACTCATCTACTTTGTATTTGGGCGGGCTAAGGTCGCGTTTCAGTGGGTTCACCTCTTCGGTGTTCACTTCAACCGTATACTTTGCACCGTTTAAATCTTTGGTAAGCGGGTTATCTGCCGGCGGTGTTGAGGTTTCTAAAGAATATGGCCAATTCATTGTAACAGTTTAAATTTTACTTCGTATATTTGCAATGCCTCTACCCGTTTAGGACGTATGCCAGACGCCGGTTTACCGTTGCACGTGGCGGGGAGGTAATAAAGGCAACCGGTTAGGTTGCCTTTATTATGTACATAGTTTTCAACTCCAATAATTTCTTTTTCGAGGACTTTATGATTTCAATTATAACATGGCGGTGGCTGTATGTCTTTTCGTACCGGATGCTGCCTTTATAATGACCTGGGCCAATCTTATCAGCATGTAGTAAAATGTCCGGGATAAGTTCAATATCTTTATCCGTGAGCGCAACGTTCCTTGGGTCCTTTTCCTTGCCTACCCCATGATCATTAAGTACGTGTCTTAACGAATGCTCCGAAATGTAACGACGGAAGCCGGTTACATTAACACCTGAGGCCTTAGTAATTTTTCTACCGCTCCGCTTGCTTACCCTACCAATTACAATTTTCTTCTTATTGTTCTTGCTGCGGGGTGCCGATTTGGTAAGAGTGGCTATCTTCTTTTTTGCCCGTTGAATTGATTTCCTTTTCATGCTGCAAATTTCAACAGCTTAAACGGACTGTGCAAGGGGTTGCATTACGGCAAACGGTAAAAACGTTACGGCAAACGGTAAGATTGGCGATTTTCAGCGCATAATTATGCTGTTGAGATATTCTTTTGAAATATCGTAGCGCTTAAATAAACGCTGTTTAACCAGCACTAAATTACGCACATCATCCTGATTGTAGAGNNCGGAATAAATCTGAAAGATGCTCTGTTTGTATTTTGAAACCTGCCTGCTGCATCCAAAAACCTTCTCCATGTGTGCAAGCTTCCACGATTTGGCATTCGGCATACAATACCGGGTAATGCGCAGCAGGTTAATGCAATCAAACTGGTTACGGATGTCCATTTCAAAGTGCTTTTCGCAGAGGCCAATATCCGGGCCGTAGAAATAAATGTGCCCGGTTGTATCGTTCAACAGCTTTTTAAACCCGCGGGTGTGCAGGCTGCGGCTATACATTTGCTTTACCTGGTTATCTTCTCTGGCATATCCTATTAAAAATATCTCCTGGTTCGGAAACCACTCTGCATCTAGGTATAGGTTTTTCTTCATGGGAGTAAGTGATACGGCACCGGTGCCGGAAGGTTACAAGCCCGGCCCCCAAACCCCCGAGGGGGGCTTAAAGACAAAATACACCGTTGCTATTCCCGGCGCAGGACTTTGTGAAATACTGCTACACGCATTTGTTTGATGGTAATTAGTTTCTGAAGTGTAGTCTTTTCCAACTCCTCAAGGTTGCGCATGGTTTCGAGCGCCTGAGCTAACTGTTGGGGTTTATTAATCGTTTGCAGGCAGGCCCGCTCAATTACCTCGCTGTAATCGCATATACGAAGGAACGGGATAACTGAACCCCGAAGGTTGATGTGAAAGCTTTTCGACT
>PMXD01000008.1 GCA_003165895.1 Bacteroidota bacterium
AATCTCATTGTTGGCATCTTCAGCAGCATAATAGAAGAAATAAGTACCGGGTACGTTAATGTTAAGGCTTGACCCGTTGGTTACAATATGCAATAACCCTGAGTGAGTGCACAGCGTATCAAGATAGTTGATAACTGCACCTGAATCGTTATAAGCCGTTCCTTTAGGCAAATAAACGGTATCGGCCCCTATAAGAGAAAGCGTTGCAGATAAACCATTGGTATAATCAAACTGCGAGAACGATATATTGTTTACATACCAGAATTGTGCTTCGCCCGCACTCAGGTCTTGACCTGATAAATCTATCTGGGTTAAAACAACCGGAATAATATCATTAGTTCCATTCTGTAATACTACAGGCGAAACGGTAGGGTAATTAGCCTGTCCGAAGTTACCTGGGTTTGGAAATGCAAGTGTTGGACCGCCCCAGTTTACGTCGCCCTGGGTAAGGTTAACAATAGCTGTAGATGTTGAATGCGCCACGTCAAAACCTCTCACAAATAAATTGCGCAAAGTATTGTCGTCGCCCACAGGTGACGAACCCGGCAGTGCAAAAAGAGGATCAGAAGCTTCCCAGAAAAAATAAAGTCTTTTTCCATCCACAGTTCTTGAAACCAACGGACGGTTATCTTCAGTCAATTGAGGGTTATCAAGGGTTGTATTGCCGCGCAAAGTAGCAATGCTGTCGATGTAAATTGCAGCCCAGCTGCCCCAGGTAGGCTGGCAAGCTGAATCGGCAGGGTTTTGGGTAATGTCATACATCGTATAACCGGCGCCCGATTCAATAGAGTAACTTCCTCCGTTACCTACGGTACACAAAAAATGCGGATTACCTGCGTAATCTACGGTCATGTTCGACTCAAAGCTGGTAGTAGGTATACCTGAAGTTTGCAAGCCAGGAGTTACACCAGTCGGAGTTGTATAAATGGTAAGAGCATGTAAGGCAGCAGTTACGCCCGGAAGGCTATCCAAAGGAACTTGCATAGCGTGGCTCCAGGTATTACCACCGTCGGTTGATTTCCAGAAAATAGGGTTAAGTGTGCTGTCTACAGGGCCATTGGTAATATCACCTATACAAGATATCCATCCAATTTGTCCGGTTGGGTCAAATGCAATATTAAATGATTGGGCAGCCGATACAATTACGCTGTTAGCAGTAAACGAATCAAATGCCTGGTGTATTTCGCTTGCAGTCCAAACAACATCATGGGCAATTGAATCCCAAACGCCTTTTTCAACAATTATACCGCGGGTAATGTCGTTCGAGCTGGTAGAAAAAGTTCCCGTAAAATCTTCGTTAACCGCCCAGAATATACCCGGCACACTCTGACACATTCCGGTTGCTATATCAGTAATTCCGTTGTTAATCGTATCAACATGCACATTAAATGTTGTGCTATCGCCATTTAAATTACCACGGCCCCTTAATTGACCAACCCAGTTTCCGGTAGTACCGCTTACTGGTTCATTATGCCAGGTACCTGAATAAACCAGGTAGCCACTGTCGATATTTGTATTACCGTTTGGATTAAAGATAAGGCCCTGTGGAAAACGTCCATGTGGGTCAGTACCGTTATTATCAATGGTAATATTCGGGTTGTTTGATATGGTTATAGGCCCGATATTTGATTTCCAGGTTGTTCCTCCATTCTTTGAATAGTCAAAGTTATACTCAGCAATATTTTCTGTGGCATTAACCGCAGGATCGCTTCTGTGAATAAAGGTTACTGCATTTAACTGGTTATTGCAATACAACTGGTTACAGTTGAAAGTGGTAATAGTAAGCAGGTTTCCTGAAGTACCGATTGCCTGAGAATTAAGCGGAGTTCCGTTTAAAAGGCTCTTTTCAGTATTGGTGGTTTTATTATGGCCATTGGTAACAACATGGCTTGAAGTGGTATTACCTCCGTTCGGAAGCACAACAACAGGCCTGTCTTCGTTACTTGAAGGTTGAATGTGTGGGTTCTGGAGCGACTGTGGCCTTACAGTAGGTGCCTGGGCGCTTGAAAACTGAACCACAGCAGCCAACGCTGCCAGTAGTAAAAACTTTTTCATTTTTTGAGCGGTTTTATTTTGGTTAATGATTGAACGCCAAAAGTAACCGTTTTTTTGAATCATGGTTACCCCTGCAATAATATTCTGTCATGGAATTGTAAAAATTGCCTTGTTAAACCAACAATTTACATTACTTAACAGCGCATATTAAGTGAAATAAGCCCGCTTATTTACGTTAGTTTCGGGTATGGCAAAATATTTTTACCTGGCAGTGCTGGTATGCTGTCTTGGCGCCTGTAAGCACGATCCATATCTTTATACAGGTTTTCCTGGCAAGCCTGGGCAGCATTTCGGGCATTGCTCCTGTTGCAAATGTGGCCAACGCCGTTACGGTTTACCCCAACCCTTCTTCAGGTAATTTTCTTTTTGCAGGTTTAAATCCCGGCGATAATATCCAGATGTTTAACATGGTAGGCCAACAGGTGTATTCGGGCATTGCCACCGATAAATACAGCCAGGTAAACATGAGCCAGGAAGCCAAAGGAATTTATTTTTACCGGGTAATTGGTAACAATAATAGTATAGCCGGGGAAAAGGTTGTGTTGCAATAGCCCTGGTATCGATCCCCTGAGTATTAAATGCAATTTCCTTGTGAGGCGTCCCATCAGTATAACCTCATCCTCAAACTGCATTTTTATAAAATACCCTGTGTCGGTTCTGTCGGTTTTGTCGGTTTAAGTCACTTACCGACAAAACCGTCAAAACCGACAAGGGGTGGCCGTCATTACAATGATGCCGTTGTAACAACTTGAAAATAAAGACCTTCCCAGCCGAGTCTC
>PMXD01000069.1 GCA_003165895.1 Bacteroidota bacterium
TCCTCACCCAAACCCTCTCCGAAGGAGAGAGCTTAAAGTCCTTCTACTTCGGAGAAGCATTTAGGATGAGCATTTACCGTTATTTTATATAAAACTATGCAAAATCAGCTTCTGCTGTGCTGTTTATTCCTTGTTTTGGTACAACTTTGCGCTGTAAATAATTAAATATGAATTTCAGTTTCAGAAGAGCAATTTTTCTTTTAGCACCGCTCCTTTTTCTGTTTTACCTGATTAGCTGTAATCCTAAAAAAACAGCCAATGTGGTGCTGGATGTGGCACAAAAACCTTTTGAAACCCTTTCGGAATACAACTTTTTTGGGGGTGAAATGAATGACTTAAAGCCTAATGCCAGAGTTTTTGCTTACGACCTGAATACACCTCTTTTTACTGATTATGCCTGGAAAGCGCGGTTTATGTATGTGCCCGAAGGGAAAACTGTTGAATACGATACCACCAAAGTATTGCAGTTACCGGTTGGTTCGTGCCTGATTAAAAACTTTTATTATCCCAACGATTTCAGGGAAAAGGCCGGCAGCCCAAAGCGGATTATCGAAACCCGTTTGCTGGTGCACCGGGCCGAGGGATGGGATGCCCTTTGTTATGTTTGGAATGACGAACAAACCGAGGCAACGCTTGAAAATGCCGGCGATATTAAAAAGGTAAGCTGGATACATTACGATGGCAGTAAACGCGAATGTGAATATTTTATTCCGAACAAGAACCAGTGCAAAGGCTGCCATTGGAACAATAGTACTTCTATAACGCCCATTGGCCCTAAGGTGCGCAACCTGAACCGCGATTTGGATTTTGATGGTGTAAAAGAAAATATACTGACCCACCTGTCTAAAGCCGGAGTGCTGGTGCATGGCCCCGCATCGCCTGATTTGGCCCCGCGTTTGGCTAACTGGACCGACTCTGTTCATTGCAGTGTAAACGACCGTGCCAGGGCTTATTTAGAGGTTAATTGCGGCCATTGTCACAATCCCAAAGGCCCTGCTTATACCTCCGGCCTGTACCTGACCCTCGAAAATACCAATATGCAAAACCTGGGTATCTGCAAGTCGCCGGTGGCTGCGGGTAAAGGCACCGGTAACCGTTTGGTAGATATTGCCCCGGGCAGCCCTGATAAATCGATTATGACCTTCCGTATGGCTTCTGTTGAAGCAGGTATTAAAATGCCTGAATTAGGCCGTGGCCTTGTGCACCAGGAAGGGCTTGACCTGATAACCCAGTGGATTGCCCAAATGCCACCCAGCGATTGCAAATCCAATTAACATAAATTTGGGTGGGTAGTTCCGATAAGTCCTTTGAGGTAATTAATTAATAACGGCGAATTGAGGTCTCCCTTTGAAGGGAGACGATCATATTTTCAGATGCCGAAGGCCTGCAAAATATGATCAGAGGGATGACGGCTGCTTTATGTTCGATGTGGCGTTCGCGCGCAGAGGGTCTCATCTCCCGGTTCGTATTTTCCAGGGGAAAATACGAACATCCCTCTTCAAATAGGGACTTGGTTTTGCCGATACATCTTTTTGTCACGAAATCGAAAAGGTTCCCGGAGGACTATGTAAAAACTAAAAACGGCATCCAATTGGAATGCCGTTTTTAGTTAAAGTTTATGAGTAGTTATTGTTGTTTTACATTCACGTTGGCTGAGGTAAGGTAAGTGCCGTTTGAGTCGTAAACCTTTACCCGGTAATTGCCCGAATCAAAAAACACAACCTCTTTCCAGGTGTAGGTCCAGTTGGGCTCCAGTTTTTGAGGGAGTTTTGAAATTTCTTCTTCTTTACCCGAATCGTTGATATAAAATATCCTGAAATCCATTTTGTCGGTCTTAAAGCCTTCATCAGCCTTTACTAAGAACTTCAGGGCGCTGCCTTTGTCACTGATCATAAAAAAGTTAGAAGGGTGAAGAGCTTTACCATCGTTGTTTACATTCTCGCAAAAAGTAAGGCTGTATTGTGCTGAGCCCATTTTGACTAACAACAGAAACAGTATTCCTAATTTCAGACTTTTCATACAACAAAATTATTTTGTTACAAAATTGGGAGGTTATCAGCTTTGTTTAGTGTTGAGTTTTGGTTGAATCCATGTATATAACGGCAATAGGTCTAGTAAAATCTACATTTACCACGTGTTTCTATATCTGTTAACGGCAATAGCACCTGTTTGTTGCTGTTTTAACGTTTTACAAACTGCAGTTTCACAGTTTACAGTTTTCGGTTTACAGTTTTCAGTTGAATACAAATTAGCGCTATAGGTTCTTCCTTCTCTATTTGGCTTTGCAAATGGAGAAGGAAGATGTCGAAGACAGATGGATGAGGCAAAATGCTATAGCGTTATGTCGGTCTTTCTTTATTTAATCCCAAATCTTTTTCATTTTAGCAGCATCAAAACAAAAAGTATGAAAAAAGAAAATGTGAAGAAGTTTGTTGTAATGGGTTTCAACCTGTTGGTTGTTGCCATGCTGTTAGTGTCATGCAACAGCGGGCAAAAGGGAAATGCCGGTGTTGTGGTATCTGATTCATCTGCCATCCATTACCCCCAGGAAACGCACCTTAAAAATGTAAGGCAGTTAACCTTTGGCGGCGAGAATGCTGAAGCTTACTGGAGCTTTGATAACACCCGGCTTTCTTTTCAGGGGAAGAATAATAAAACGGGCCTGATGTGCGACCAGATATTTATGATGAACGTGAATGATACTACCTCGCGCAGGCTCATCAGTACCGGTAAAGGCCGTACTACCTGTGCGTTCTTTCTGCCCGGCGATTCGTTGATACTATATGCTTCTACCCATTTATCGGGCGACTCATGTCCGCCTGAACCTGTAAGAGAGCACCACAAATACCTGTGGCCCATTTATGCCGAATATGAAATCTTTGTGGCCGACCTGAAAGGAAATATTGTAAAGCAATTAACCAACAACCATTTTTACGATGCCGAGGCAACCGTATCGCCTAAAGGAGATAAGATAATTTTTACCAGCGACCGCACCGGCGACCTTGAACTGTTTACCATGAACCTGGACGGCAGTGACGTAAAGCAAATAACGAACTCACCAGGTTACGACGGGGGCGCCTGCTTTTCGCCTGATGGCAAGCAGATAGTTTGGCGGGCCTCTCATTTCGATACAGATTCGGAGCGGATAGAATACCGGCAGAACCTGAAAAAGCATCTTGTTTCGCCTATGAAAATGGAATTGTTTATTGCCAATGCCGATGGCAGCGACCGCAGGCAGTTAACCAGTTTAGGTGGCGCCAACTGGGCGCCTTGTTTCGACCCGACCGGTAAGAAAATAATATTCAGCAGTAACTATAAAACCAAAGCTATACCTTTTAACCTGTATATGATAAACACCGATGGCACCGGTTTGGAACAGATTACTTACGAAAAAGTATTTGATGCTTTCCCCATGTTCAGCTACGATGGAAAGAAACTTGCCTGGTGCAGTAACCGCGCCAATGGCGGAACACGCGAAACCAATATTTTTGTGGCGGACTGGCAGCCGTAGTAATTTTGATTTATGAATTTTGATTTATGAATGACCTTCCACGCAGAGTCTCCCCTTCGGCTCTGCGGAATGGGGACTCTGCATTGATGCGATCCGACCTAAACACCACCGTGTGCGTCATTGCAAGGCTCTGCGAA
>PMXD01000247.1 GCA_003165895.1 Bacteroidota bacterium
GGTTAAAGATAATACACCTTTTGACAGATGTGAGTCAATATTTTAGTCTTTATTGTCACATTTTAAAATGTTAAACTACTTAGATGTCTTCATAAAAAACTGACAATTGTATTTTAGGAAATATTCAATGAGGCCCTACTCAAACCTCCGCTTCTTCCTGGATGAAAAAAGATACAGGAAGATAAGCATAAAGGCTACCGACATGAAAACGCTTAAAATTGTTTTGAGCAGCAGAAAAAAGAAGTTGTAAAAGGTGACGGCTTCTATTACAAAATAGAAACCCAGGTAAACAGTGGTGGCCACACCCAGGTAAACGGCAAACCAGGTAAGGCCCTGGGCGTAGATGTTTGGGCTTATTTCAAACTCGGTGCCTTTGGGGGTAATTATGCTGATAAGGAATGGCCGCAGGTAACCGATAAGCAGGCCAGCCGCTGCGTGCATGCCGGTTGAGCCAATTAACATATCTAAGGCCAGCCCGGAAAAAAAGCCCAGCAGCATTAGCAACCAGCGGGGAGTTTCGAAAGGGAGCAGCAATATGAACAGCGGGAAAATATAGGGATTTATAAATGAGCTGAAGTTGAGGTTGCTGAAAATAAGTATCTGTGCCAGCAACAGCAAAAAGAATCGGATAAGGTTAATGGGTATCTGGCTAATCATTTTTCTTTGACAGGCTATCTAATGACTGTAATTCGTTGCGCCGAATATTTTTTACAATATACACATAACTAAGGTTGCCGAAATCTGTGCTCAGGTTTACGGTAATTTCAAGGAAGTTTTTATCGGCCTGGGTTTTTACCTTTTTAACGGTACCAATCATGATATTGCGGGGGAACAGTTCGGAAAAACCGCTGGTTACAATAGTATCGCCTACCTTAACGGGCACGTGTTTAGGTATTTCTTCAAGCGTGGCGGTGGTGGAGTTGATGCCATCCCAGTGCATATTGCCGAAATACTCACTTTTTTTAAGCTTGGCGCTTACTTTAAAGTCTTTGCTTAAAACGCTCATTACTGCAGCGTAATTATCTGTAACGCTGATAACCTGGCCTACTATTCCGTTTGCGTTAAATACGCCCATTTGCCTGCTTACCCCCTGAAGCTTACCCCTGTTTAAATATATCAGGTTAGAGGCCTGGTCGACAGAGTTATAAATAACGCGGGCGGTGATGTAATTAAAGTGCTGCACATAGCGGCCCACGCTATCATTTACCTGAGTAGAGTCGACTTTGTTATCGAATTTTGACTCAATGAGCCGTTGGCGGAGGGCAGCGTTTTCGTTTACCAGGCTATCGCTCATTCTTCTTAAATAAAGATAGTCGCTAATACCCGTGTAGCTTTGGTGAACTTTGCCACCTACGGCCAGGCCAAAGTTATTATAAGCGGCCTGGTTATATTTTTTGGTGCGGTAGGTTAAATAAAAACAAAAGAATTCAAGGGATATGAACAGGATAAAGAGATAATAACGAAGAAAGAAGCGAAATAAGTTATACATGCTTTATATATTATTCCCTGTGCACCCGGGCTTCGCCATGACTTTTACTTTAAGGAAGTTGAAATCCCAATACATTTTTTACCGGTTCCCGCCCCTTCCGTCCCCTAAAGGGGAAACCAAAGCCGGAATACAAATACAAAGCAGGGTTGTCCTGCAGGAGAATCAAAAAAATATCAATCATCCATCAGGAAGGTGAACCTGTCAATATTTTTAAGTGCAATACCTGTACCCCTTACAACGGCCCTCAACGGGTCTTCGGCTACATGAACGGGTAATTTTGTTTTTTGCCCAATCCGTTTGTCGAGGCCCCTTAGCAGGGCACCACCGCCCGTAAGATATAATCCGGTTTTAAAAATATCGGCAGCCAGTTCAGGTGGAGTTGTTTCCAAAGCCTTTAAAATAGCCTCTTCAATTTTTGAAATAGACTTATCAATGGCGTGTGCAATTTCGGAATAGGAAACGATAATCTGTTTGGGTATGCCCGTCATCAAATCGCGTCCGTTAACGGCATAATCATCGGGTGGTACGTCGATATCGGTAAGTGCTGAGCCTACGTTTATTTTTATCATTTCGGCGGTACGCTCTCCAATCAGCATGTTGTGCTGGCGGCGCATGTAATCAACAATATCGAGGGTAAACTCGTCTCCGGCTACGCGGATAGACTGGTCGCACACAATACCTGAAAGGGCGATAACCGCAATTTCGGTAGTTCCGCCGCCGATATCAATAATCATGTTACCATTAGGCTCTTCCACGTCTATACCTATACCGATAGCGGCAGCCATAGGCTCGTGTATCATTTTCACTTCCTGGCCGCCAGCCTGTTCGGCTGAATCTTTTACGGCGCGCTTTTCAACTTCGGTGATGCCTGAAGGGATACAAATTACCATGCGGTACCTGGGAGGGAACATGGGTTTTTTTGCGCCATAGATCATGTTGATCATTTCGCGTATCATGCTTTCGGCGGCACGGAAATCGGCAATTACACCATCTTTAAGCGGACGAACGGTTTTAATGTTGGCATGTGTTTTTTCATGCATCTGCATGGCCTTCTGGCCCACGGCAATAACCTTATCGGTTCTGCGGTCGATTGCTACAATTGATGGCTGGTCAACAACTACTTTATCGTTATGGATAATAAGCGTATTGGCAGTGCCGAGGTCAATGGCAATTTCCTGAGTTAAAAAATTAAACAAAGCCATGCTTTGGAGCGATTTCTAGGGTTTTTCAATAATGCGCAAAGTAGAGAAAAACTTCTTACACTTAACGGTCTATCTTCAACAAATATCTAAAAAAATATTTCGCACGGAGGGCACGGAGAAAAAATACAGAGGAATACATTTTTTGTATGCCGATATATTTAGTCATCTTTTCAGCACGGTATCTTTACGATTGGCTTGCTGCCACTCATCATCCAACAATCCCAGCCCGATTTTTTGATGTACTTTAATGCAAATAACGATTATTTGCTTTGTCAACACCTCATATTTCATCTAAAATAATTTTTGTATTCCTCTGTATTTTTTCTCCGTGAACTCCGTGCGAAACAAGGCTGTTTTGTATCCTCACTGCGGCCCGCGGTGAGCGTACCTGAGTGCGCTGAACATAGCTACATCATAAACGAAGTGAGCACTTATAACGGAAGTAAGGCCGAAAAATTTGAAGAGATAGCCGAAGCCCGAACAAATTATAATCAGGAATAAACCATAAATGCTGAGGCTAATGTTTGAGGGATTAATGTAGCCATGCAGAAAAACAAAAAGCATGGAGGCAGGCCAGATACCTATCAGCGGTTGTATGCCCGCCCTGAAGAGCACTTCTTCGCCCACGCCGGCGCAAAACGAATAGAATAAAATATTCAGAAAAGAGGGGTTGAGTTCAAGCATCAGGGTTTCGAAAAAGCTGCGGAGGCTTTTGAATTTTTTGCCCCGGACGAGCAACAGGGCCAGAATTCCTGAAATGCTGCCGAAAAATAAGCCTGCAATTATTTGCAGATAATAGGGCTTACCACCCAAAAGCACCGATTGCACATCCCGTTTTTGAACAAAGTTGATGAGTAAAATGCCCATGGCACTCATACCCAGCAGGGTTAACCAGCTAAAATATTGAAGGCGCTTTTTATCGGGAATAACCATGGGGCGTGTTCAGGTGTTTATGTATTCAGGTGTTTACGTAGTTAGGGGATAATTGTTAAAGCGGTATTGAAGGATAAAAAAAGGCATTGGCGAAATCATTCTTTCTAATTGAGTCCTAATATAGTAATCTTGCCGAATCAAACAGCATTATGGCAGAAGATAAGAAAGTGACCCCGATAAGCGCCCTGGGCGAATTTGGATTGATTGACAGGCTTACCAGGGGTTTTGAAACCGTGCAGCCATCTACATTGAAAGGAGTGGGGGATGATGCTGCGGTGATTGACAGCCTTGGCAAAAAAACAGTTGTAAGCACTGACCTGCTGGTGGAGGGTATTCATTTCGACCTGGTTTATACGCCGCTTAAACACCTGGGCTACAAATGCGTGGTGGTAAACCTGAGTGATATTTATGCCATGAACGCCGAGCCGCAACAGATAACGGTTTCTCTGGCGCTTTCATCGCGTTTTACCGTGGAGGCTTTGGACGAGTTATATGCCGGTATTAAACTGGCCTGCCAGCATTACAAGGTTGACATGGTGGGCGGCGATACTACTTCTTCGCTTTCGGGGTTGGTTATTTCGGTTACTGCTATTGGTACTGCTGATGCAGAAGACCTGGTTTACCGCAATGGCGCCAAAGAAGGTAACCTGATTTGCGTTACCGGCGATTTAGGCGCTGCTTACCTGGGCCTGCAAATATTAGAGCGGGAGAAAAGAATTTACCTGGAACACCCCGACCTTCAACCTGAACTGGAAGATGCCGATTACCTGATAGGCCGGCAATTAAAACCTGAAGCCCGTAAAGATGCAATTGCTTATTTTAAGGAAATGGGAATTAAGCCTACAGCGATGATGGATTTGAGCGACGGGCTTTCATCGGACGTCATGCACATCTGTACCCAAAGCGGAGTAGGCTGCCAGATTTTGGAGGGCGAAGTGCCTCTTGCTGAAGAAACCTATAACATGGCCCTTAAATTTAACCTGGACCCTATCACCTGTGCCCTGAACGGCGGCGAGGATTATGAATTGCTGTTTACTATTGAGGCTGAGGACGAAACCAAGCTGACAGGAGACCAAACTTTCTCTGTTATCGGGCAGATTACCAAAAAGGAAGATGGTTATATACTAATAACCAAAAGCAACAACCGGCACCCGTTAAAGGCGCAGGGGTGGAATCATTTTAAGGGATAGGTGGAGAAATTTAGATAGTGCCTCAGTTTGATTTCAAAATATTACCCATTACTATGCGAAGATTCAAATGACTTGAGCAGAATTGTGTTGAAAACTATAGCGATGTAAACTCGCATCTTTTTTAAAAAAATGCTAATCTTGTTAGTATGGAAAAGATAAAATTCATAGACTTATTTTGCGGAATTGGTGGGTTTAGGGTGGCCATGGATGAAGCTTGCCGGGAAAACAACATAATACCTGATTGCGTATTTTCATCAGATATAGACCCCTTTTGCCAGGATTCATACGAAACAAACTTTGGACATCGACCTACAGGCGATATTACAAAGATTGACCCAGACACAATTCCTTTTCACGATATTTTATATGGCGGTTTCCCATGCCAACCATTTAGCATTATGGGAGACATGAAAGGGTTTGAAGATACGAGAGGTACTTTATTCTTTCACATTGCAAATATTATTAAACGAAAAAGACCGAAAGCGTTTATTCTTGAAAACGTAAAGCAATTAGTAGGGCACAATAACGGGCACACGCTTAAAGTTATTATCAAAACTTTACAAGACTTAGGCTATCATGTACAGTATGCCGTCCTTAATGCTCTTGACTATGGGTTGCCGCAAAAAAGAGAAAGGGTAATAATAGTTGGACATAGCGAGCAAATCTTATTTTCTTACCCCTCTCCAATTAGACCTTTCAAACCCCTATCAGAAATTCTAGAAAAAAATGTAGACAAAAAGCATTATGCTTCTGACTATATTCAAGAGAAACGAAAACAAGTTCATATTTCGGCTTATAAAGTTTCCATATGGCATGAGAACAAAGCCGGAAATGTTTGTTCTTATCCATATTCATGCGCTTTACGTGCTGGGGCTTCCTATAATTATTTATTGGTCAATGGAAAAAGACGTTTAACCTCGAGGGAAATGTTTCGTTTGCAAGGGTTTCCAGATACTTATAAGATAATAGAAAACGATACACAAGCAAGAAAACAAGCTGGTAATGCAGTACCTGTAAACATGGTAAAGGCCGTCATTTTGAAACTATTACCGTATGTTGCTTCCTCATTGGATATGACTTCGGTTTTAAGAGAATACGAAGTTGAATATGGCAAAAAGTAAATCCCCTAAGCTTAGAAAAGTAAAAAAATCATCATTTGCTTTTCCCTTGAATAAATTTCCACAACAATTTCCTTACGAATTGGGGAAAGAATTAATTTATTTACTTGCGACTAGAGGGAAACCCATTCTTGAAGGCGGTGATTGGGAACATATTTTCGCCAACTGCATAGGCGCACAATGGAAACCATCTAATGTAGGACTTGATGATGTTGTAATGGGAAATACTGCTTGGGGCGCAAAAACCGTAAAAGCCACCAATCCAAGTTCCCAAGACAAAATAAGATTGATTTCTGGGAGAAACTCTCCTACATTTTCTTTTGGCAAAAAGATTGACGCAGGTGCTCATGCATTAGCTATCGGAAATAATGTTCTGGATATTTACAATAAAAGAGTAGCTGATGCTCAAAAAAAGTTCAAAAACCTTAGAACAGTTGTTCTTATAAAATCCAAAGACCTTTTAGAAGTAAAAGTTTTCGAATTTAAAACTGTCAATTACAAAAAAAATTTATTCAAATGGGCTTGGAATAAAAGAAAAAACTTGGAGGGATTTGAAAAAAAGACTGGAGAACACCGATTTACATGGCAACCGCATGGCTCACAATTCACAATTATTGAAGATGTTCCACCTAAATGCTTAGTAATTAAGATTAAAAAGCCAAATACACTAGATAAGAAAAAGGCACTAAGTGACCTTGGCGTTGATAAATCTTGGATCACAGTAATTCAAAAAAATGGTTGATGTTTTTTTCAAAGCAAAAACGCAGTCAAATTATGCGCCAAATAAAAAGTGATGGATAAGAAATCTCCAAAATTAAGGACTGTACATAAAAGCCCGCCGGCTTACGAACTAAATAAATTTCCGAAAGAATTGCCTTTTATTATTGGCAAAGAAATAGTTTACCTCCTTGCTACCAAAGGTAAGGCTAATCTTATAGGCTCTGAATGGGAGGAAATATTTGCTAAAAGTATAGGCGCTAACTGGAAAGATTCTAGTAATGGCCTTGACGATGTAAGGCTTGGAAATACAGCATGGGGAGCCAAAACTGTCAAAGCAAAAAACCCTTCAAAACAAAAGGATGTAAGATTAATTTCTGGTAGGAATTCAATTGTATATTCTTTCGGAGCAAAAATAGATACCACTGTAGACCCAAATCTGCCAGGTGAACAAGTGCTTTCAATTTGGAATGATAGGGTTACGAGTATTAGAGAACGGTTTGACCATTTAAGAACTATTGTCTTAATTAAGTCAAATGATTTGTCTGAAGTTGTGGTATTTGAATTTGAAACCATTCGTTATGACCCAGAGCTTTTTTATTGGGAATGGAATAAGGACAATAATCTTGTGGGCTTTAGCAAACGTTCCAAAGAACATATGTTTACTTGGCAACCACACGGTTCACAATTTACTATACTTGAGAAAGTCCCTAACAATAGTACAGTAATTGAAATCCGAAAACCGGAATTTCTTGACAAAGAAAAAACCCTAAGGGCACTTGGTTTTGACAAAAGCTGGATAACAGTTACAACACGCAAATAATGAACTTGTAAAAATGGATGTGTTTGACAAGACCACACGCAGTCAAATAATGCAGAGTGTTAAATCAACTGCAAACTCGTCAACGGAGAAAAAATTAGTTCAGTATTTTAAGTCCCATGGAATAATAGGATGGCGTCGGCACTATGCTGTAATTGGAAAGCCTGATTTTGCTTTTCTCGAACGAAAAGTAGCTGTTTTTGTAGATGGGTGTTTTTGGCATGGGCATAATTGCCGCAATGTAAAGCCAAAACAGAATAAGGAATATTGGGAAAAGAAACTTCGAAGAAACAAAGAAAGGGATTTGACCATAAATGCAAGACTTTCTGCCCGTGGCTGGAAAGTAATTCGAATATGGGAGTGCGAAATGGCCGACGGGAAATTAGATAATTTGTTTAATGTTTTAGCATAGCATCGTATATTCCTGATAGATAATTGACCACGACCTTTAACAATATCTTTTGAATTAATGTCATTTCAAAAGATATTATTTTCAAAGTGAGACACTACCGAAATTTACCACTAAGGCACTAAGGATACTAAGAGCCACGAAGAATACAGAAAGTAATATAACAAGAATGCAAAAAGCCGTTAATACCTTTTCAAAGAAAATTGCTTTTTATCCTAAATGGATTTAACTTAGTACAGTTAAGTGTCCTTAGTACCCTAGTGGTAAACTATTTTGAGTATTAAGAAATGTCTTTACTGAGCTTGCGGTAAACTTTGGCAATTTCTTCTTTGCTGCCTTTTTTCCATTGCAGGGTTACCACCGGTTGTTTGCTGAGTGTAACCGGCTGCACGGCGCATAACATTTTGCCGGAGTCGTAACGCACTGCAACTATATAAGCCTCCTGACCTAAGGGCAGGTTATTAAAATCGGCAAAGCCGAGGCAGTTTTCGGCGCCAATAATGGCTTTTTTGTTTTTCAGCAATAGTTTAACTTCGCTTTTTTCGTTGCTGCAAACAATTAATTCGGCTTTTTGAACACCTGCATCCAAAGCTTTACCGTAGTTGAACCAACCGGTTGTGTTCAGGGTCTGTTCAGCAGGGTTAGCCATTGGGTGTACCAGGTCAGAACCGTATAGCACATATAAATCGCTACCTGCGCTGACTAAAGAGGATTTTGCGTCGTCAAAATCTATTTTCACCTGGTCGGCACTGCGGATATTGAAATCGATGTTTACGTGNNGTATTGAAGACGCTATGTTTTTTTCATTGAAAACTGCAGGATGCTGGTGAGGGACTGCTCAATTTCCTGTCTGAAAATTTTGTACGATTCGGCGGTTACTACATCTTTGACTTTGCCCTCCTTACTTATGGTAAACGTTACTTCTACATTGGCTGAAAGTTCGTTTCGGCGGGCCTCGTCAGGATAGCTTAGGTTTTGCAGTAAATACTCTTTTAGCCCGAGGCCGAGGTATGAGAATTCGGGTTTTGTAAACCTGGTTGAAGGATATATTTCAGGGCGTTCGCATTTATTTTCTTCAACAGGATTCCAAACAATAAGGCCATCAGCATTTTCATCGCCGCTGTAAAGTTTATATCCATCGTTGTTGTTGACGTAAAACGGTAATTGTACCAGAATGGCCTCGCCGGTTTTTAGCCTCAATGTTTTACCTTCAGCATAAGCACTTACACGGAGCATGCCTTTGCTGGTGGCGTAAGCGCCGTGATTTGCGCTTAATAGACCTCTTTCACAATTCG
>PMXD01000223.1 GCA_003165895.1 Bacteroidota bacterium
ATGGAACTGCTGTCTAAGCAACCGCCATTTACTGCGGAACAGATGAAGGCATCAGTAGAGAGGGTTCACCCTGGTAGCCTGCTAAGCGTAAAAGAGAGAATCGAAAATGCAAAAACAGACCCAAAGACAAAGATTGATGAATTAGTGATAGAACAGGCGGAAATTTTTAAGATGTTTCAGGATATTACTATAGCAAGCCGCTTACCTGTTATTCCTCTAAAAAACGATAGGTGGAGATTTGGAACCTGGTATGAAATTGCTCAACCTAATCGGCAAGAGACAACGATTTATCTAAAACATCCTTTTTATTTTAAGTGGGATATACACTGTGGCATAGCCTTGGTAATAATCCAACTAAGCGAGCGTGTATTAGGTATGGATGAAACACTCCTGATAAGATTTGAAAAACGAGAAGACGGGATATACGCCCACATTCTGCTTGCAATCTCTAAAAAACTTTCAGAGATGGGATATGACGGCGTTCTTTTTTATGAAACAGAACCCTTACAGCTAAAAGAAGTGTATTCAGTGAAATAATTGGCCACCAGCAAGACGGTAACCAACAAGAACAATGGCAAAAACGGCAAAGATTATTTCTTTGCCGTTTTTAGTTTTTTAGATTTCGGAGCCTCTACTATTCCGTTAGCCGGGACATCAAATTGACGAGTAGCAAATTATGTCGTGCGTAAATCGAGCGTCAATGAGAATGTAAATTGGTAGAGCTAATACTGGTGCCTTGCTCAAGATTTAGGTTCTGGAAGCTGCTGAACTTGAACCAAGTTTTGTTATAGAAAATGGAAATCTGAGTCTAAGATTCTTAAGCGCGAGGGATCAAGTTTGGTCCGAATCCCAGCTGGTCAGGCAATCTCCTCAGAATCATTCCATTGTCGTGTATAAACGTGTGTAAAAGGCTCGCCGGAAGGCTGAGAACCAGCGCTCCGGCTCAAAGAATGCCTGCCATAGCGAGCGAAAATGCCTGGTGAACTGGGGCAATCCTGGTGAATTATGTTCACGTAACGGAGCACGTTGTTCTCTTATGCCGCACGGGTCACTTCTACTACAAAAAAGATGAATCTAAAACTTGACTTTGGCTATAAGCTCTTTGAATTTCTCCGCGTTGACAACGCCCATATAATGTTTCATGGTGATTGCAGGAGTTTGGCCGGTAATGGACGCAACGACGTTAATGGGCAGCCCTTTTGTTGCCGATATAGTCACGAACGTCCGGCGGCCAACGTGTGTGGTTAGGACGCGCCATTTTTCAACGTAGCGGGTTTCCTTTGCTGGCCCTCTGAATAATTCCACTTTTTGCATGGCGATTAACCCGGCCTTCTTACCAACCTCTTTTAACGCCTCATTCACTTTTTGGAGACAGGTCTGCGGTAAGGCAAAGTCTTCATACCAGCCTTCGTATTTTTTGATTATTGCGTATGCCTCGGGTAATAGAGGAACCACTATTTCCTGCGAAGTCTTTATCTGCCTGATGTGTGCAGCGTAAAAAACATCTTCTATCCCTTCAAATTGGTGGCACTTTATATCTGCAATCTTTAAAGCTCTCATGTCACTATGCCGCATTCCAGTGAAACATGCAAAGAGTAACAGGTCTCTCGCCCTCTGTTCCTTTAGTGAATCAAGTTGCACATTCATTAGTTGCTTTACTTCCGCCCATTCCAGGAACTTGATTACTCCTACTCTTTCAGGAACATGAAATTCTTTATAGCTGTCATTTTTATGAAGCTTCAATTTTTTAGTATGGTTCAGGAACCGTCTTAATCTTTTTAAATGGGCGTGTATCGTATTGTTTGTATTTCCAACTCTTATCAGATAATCTGTGTAGTGTGCAAGTAAGCCGGGGGTCACATCGTCAAACGTGATATTGAGCTTGCCTTCCGACTTGCAAAACTCTTTGAATCGCCTCTGGCTCATTGCCGATGAGTTATAAGTGGTGCTTTTTATGACCCTTCTTTGTGTTTCCAGAAAGTCAGAATAATATTCCCAGATTGTTTTTAGCGGTTTGCTCTCCTCGGCCTCACTTTTCTTTATTTGTGCAAGAAGATAGGTGTTGGTGATTACAATTCCTTTACCAACACTCACAAAATAAATGTCGTTAATGCGCTCAGTGAGTTTATCCAGATATTGATTGATGTGATGAGCAATGGCTACCCCTACCTTCACCCGTTGCCGGTTGTAATCCCAATTTCTGTCTGACACTTTAATTCCGACCGTGGTATGGAAGGTGTTGGCTTGGTAATTAAAATTCACTAACACCGGTCGGGGAAAGTCCTTGTCGTCTTCCCATTTTTTTCTTCTCTCCAGATGAAACCTGACGCTTTTTGAAACTGCTCTCATAACCGGTATTTTAATAGTTGTCAAATTATAGTCGGGAAGTGCCCAGTTCTATACCTTGTATTTGTAGGCTAAATCATGTGCCCGCAGCGCAACTATTATTTCCTCCTTATCCCAGTAAGGTTTTCCGTTGAGTCCCATTTTTGGTTCAGGCAAAAAGCCTTTCTGACGATAAGTAGTTATTGTTTTGGTGCAACAGCCAAGGAACTCCGCTATATCTTTCACTCTTAATTTGTCACCTAAAGTTTTTTCTACCAATTTTTGCTCACGAAATCGCTGCTCGAATTTTTCGAGTTCCGTGCTTACGGTTTCGCGTATCAAATTCTTTAAGTTCTCTACTTCGATGCAGATGATTTTAATCTCATTATCCATAACGCCTGATTATTTGGATTAACAATGGAAGTAACCCGTAGTAATTAATCTAAGCTCGAGTATAAGTTTTACCGGCGAGAGGGAAAATTTCAACTCATGCGGAGTGATATACTGATTCTCCCTTTCAGACCATACTCTAACTTGCGGCTATAAATTACCTGACCATGGACGCAATAGAATTTGTCAACCGTTATCCGGTTTACCTTGAGCAACTCGAAAAAGTAGTAAAGCCGGAATACCAATATGCCGTCAAGAAGTTGAACGAAATTGACCCGCATGATATTGTGAAACCAGAGCACTACTTCAACAGTGAGGCAGAGGCAGTAGGGGTTGTATTCAGGTTATTCCTAAAGCGAATCAGAGAATGAGTGCTTCTGACTTGACAATATATCCGTAACGTATCCGTATTATATCCGAATGCCGACTTCTATCTGGTCTCCTTTATATTTTGTTTTACAGTAACTTTTAGGTCCCATGGACTCAATTTGCGCTTCATAACTCATGCAAACACACAATCCCGAATTAAATAATGGAATTTCTTCTCTTTCTTCTTAAAGTCGTCTCTCGAATATCCCGTCAGAATGATTACAATGCCTTCAAAAATGAATTCAGGTTTACCGTCAAGGCGAACAGGCCACTTGCTACAAGAGTCAGGGCTACTGCATATTCCTCCTTCAATAATTTCTAACAGTCCCTTCTTGTTTATTACTGTATCGTTGTCGAAAATTAAAATTTTTCGATTATGGACTTTTAAAAGTTCATAAAGCTGCTTAGGTGTGAATGTTCCGCCTTCACACAAAACATATTCGTAGCTATCATCGCCGGTTTCGTGTATCGCATCTTGAAATTTTCTCCATCCCGCTTTTGCCACGTAATCGTGGAAAATTTTTCGTCTATCATCTTTCTCAATATCAAAGACTAATAGGTGAAAATTTAAAAGGGGTTGGCGCAGACCGTGGCGAAGAATGAAATACTGTAACTGCTCCTCGTATGCCATACTATCTTGGTTTTGCTCCTTTGGAATACATAATCAACTCCGCTGTTCTTAACTTTGTCATAGGGTAACCTACCTGCCCTTCAATGAAACTGTGAATTTGATTGTATTCGTTAGGCTGTGTCAGTAAATCACAAAATTTTAAGTAGTCCAAAAATGCTTCGCAAATCCCTTTCCTGTCCTCGTAATATTCTTGTTCTGTCAAATAACGATAAACTCTGCTATCCCAAATTGCAATAATGTTTGGGTTGATAAAGTGTAGAAGTTTCGAAGTTCCGACCAACGAATTGTTGAATAGGCCTTTCAGAAGCATGAGTTCTTCAACTGTCGGCACCATACCTTGCTTTGTTCTGTTTAAAATGTCAACTGCATCCTTGAAGTTGTCGGAACGAAAGTCAAAACAAGTCGGCATCCAACCGTAAGAGAAATTTATACCGATGATTAAATTGTGTTTTTTAATTTCTGTTAGGTCACTGAAATACTTAACAAATTCGAGGTAAGAAATGTAGTCGGATTTATTACCACTTTTAAAACTCCTTCCATCATTAATAAATTGTTCCGGAGTTACATGCTGTTTGAAAGTGTCTATCATTTTGTGTTATTATGGGAGGCGTGAGCGTTTAGTTTGGAATTCGTTGTTTGTTTTTCCATTTCTCCAATTTTTGGAATAATGGTAATTAGAAATCTCTGGTTAGCCGGTGGCGTGTCTGGCTGAATCCTCGGAACTCCATATTGGCCACTACCGGCAATAATAACTTCGCAATTGGGAAGGACTTGATTTAGGTCTGGGTTGTTGCCAAACCAGAAATTCCTCAACGATACAGCCCTTTGATAACTTAAAATGTCATTAATTGGAGCTCCATCTCTTGACGCTTGCCCCTCAATAACTATCAAGTATCTCACATTTTCTTTAGCAGGTAGTGAATTCATAAGGTTGCGCAATGAAATCCCTGCTCCCTTTATTTGGTTTCTTATTGTGTCGCTCATGTCCATCATGTTCGACGAAAGAGTCTTGAAGCTCACATTGATTTTTAATATGTGCTTTTTGAAATCAGAATTGTAAACAAAATAAGTCGAGTCAATATTCTCAAGCGATTTTTCTATCTCCTTGATTTTATCAAGTTCCACTTGAGCTGCATTAAGCTGTTTATTCTTAGCATCCAATTCAGCAATCATTGAAGATTGCAAAGTGTAGACCAAAACAAATAGGACAAGCATAACGAAAAATAAACTCGTCATTAGGTCGGAATAGCTCAACCAAAAGAAATCTTTCTTTTTTTCCGTTAGTTTCGACATTCCTATTGGTTGTTATCTGCTGTTACTATCTCTATCCTACTTAATTTAATATTGAAATCCTTTATAGCTTCAATCAATGCTTTGTTTGTTTCAATTGATTGTGATTGCGCTTCTTTAAAATCGTTTCTCATTCCAATCATCTCAGTTTTTAAGACTTCAAATTCATTTTTTTGAATCGCCGAATTTTCAACGAAAAGTTTGATAGAATTCTGAATGTCATCTATTCCGGTGAAAAAATTATTGTTACTGCCAATAAAGCTTTGAATTTGGGATGTTGATGTTTTAAAATACTCATTTAGTTTGCCGTAAACTTCTTTTATATCTTGATTCAATTCATCAACCTGCTTCCTCCAAACTATACGATGGTCGCTAATAACAGGAAAGTGCATTTCCAATGAGTCTTTGAATTGTTTTTGCAATTCAATCGTTGTTAAAGTATTATTGCTAATTGCTTTCAGGTTCGCGTTGAAATCCTTGAACTGCTCGATAGTTGTATTGAGATTATGAACTACATCACCCGCCTTCACAATATTTTCGTTCAAACTTTTTTGGTATTGTTTAAACGTGTTTAAATGTTCCGAGGACTCTTTAAGGCCATTGAATACCTCAGCAATTGTGATTGCTGTTTTTGCAATACTTAGTTTATTTATTTCAACCAAGACAGCCTGTTGCTTCTGTAAGTTGTCGTTTAACAAGTGAGCAGTATCTTTATAGTCCCCCATGTTGTCCCCAAACCTTTGGATAAAATGATTTAATACGGATTTAAAAGAAGTCAGACTGCCTGCTACTCCAACATTTAGCACAGGTAAGAGTTCTCTCTGTAGGAAATCGTAGTAATTATTTTTGTCTGTATCATTTTGATAAGCCGCCGGCTTATAGTTTAATGCCGTGTTCCAAACAGTGAAAGCTAATCCTATTAGACTTGCCACCATAGCTGAAATTACACCATTAAGAAGTTGGCTAATACTACTTGTTGAAATGATAGTTCCGCTTCCTGTTGGTGTTGCCGCAAAGTCAATACCCCATAATCCAATTATAATTCCTAAAAAAGTTCCGGCCAAACCAATGTATAGGGGCACATTTATTAAATTACTTATTTCGTTATCTAATTTTTGTAGGTGCCTATCACAAATATCTTGCAAGATATTGAAGTCGGCGGATGCTCCTTTGTTCTTACACAAGTAGGCGTTCGTGGATTTTATTACATCGTAAAAATCCTTGTGATACTGCTTCACGGAATCAGGTGCTACTAATAATTCAACCTGTTGAATGTCAGAGTCATCTTCAATAACAATTGCCGAATCCACACCGATGTTATCAATGAAATTGGCGAAAAGTGCATTATTATTTAATATTGATTTGGAAATCCCAAATTTCTTGATTTCAATTTCTTTAAATGATTTAGGAAAATAGCTCTTGTATGCACGAATCATTCTCCAAACATTTGCAAATACGTATATTTGTAATAATACCAGTAAGGCTATAGAGGCAATTTCAATTTTTTCCATTTAATGAAAATTGTTAGTTGTGGTCAAAAAGTTTGTCTTCGTGCTTATAGTGTGTAATAAACTTGAAGGATTTTTCCAGGGTAACTTCCCCAATTCCTTTTACAGTAAGCATCCTACTTAAGCTTTTAATGTCGTCTCTTTCTAAAGCCACTTTAAGTTTTTTAATAAAATCAATTCGCAAAGTGGACTTCTCTGCTAATTCTTTTTCAGATAATGAATTAAAAGCCTGCTTGAAATTCAAAAATAAGTCATCATAGGCATTTGGGTCATAATGATAAATCTCAATATCAATTTCACATTGCGAAAGATAACGTTCCATTACCTCTAAAGAAGTGCTTTCAGGAATGCCGCCGTTACTTGCACCAAGCAGTGGGAATGCTATTGACGTAATTCCTTTTTCTTTGTATGTAGAAACAAACTTTTGTAACCCTTTTTCTAAATACTCCACCTTGCTTTCATACTTCCAATCATATTTCGTCGGAAAGTTAAGCACCCACTTTTCTCCTGTCTTGTAAATCCATAGGCTTCCAATGTTTATTTGTTTTTCCCTACATAACTCAACATATCGTTCATACATTGCTGGAAATCTTAATCTAAATTCATAGGCGATACCTGCACCCATTACGCCAACACAATTAATCGTGTTTACAATTGTCTGCGCATTAGTCGAAAAAATATTTCCCTTTTTAACCGTTATCATAAATTAAAATGACTTTCAAAACTAAAATTATGATTAAAGAAAAACTTACTGTTCAATTCGACTTGAAAACCTTTATTAGCCGGAGACTGTTCATCCACCAAATTCTTTGTGCTAATATTGTTACAATAAATTTTACGAATGTGTTTAATGGTAATTTTGGGATAAGCCAAAGTTTCAGAACACTTAACTCTTTTTCCGTCTGGATAACTATTCCAATAGTCATTTTGTATGCAATCCCAATGCAATTTTTCTAAATCAGCTAAATCATTGTAAAAAGCGGTTGAATCGCTTGCAGCATTACCGTCCGTAAAAATACTCTTATCTTGGTAAATCGCGCTTCGGTCTATTGCTATGATTACAATATTGTTCTGTAAATCCTTGCGCTTAAACAGCATAGGATTCTTTGGATTGAAATACATGGGGATAAAGTTGTGCAAACCGATTCCATAAATAGGTTTTTTTCTTGCCCGTCTTTGATTGACATCTTGTAAAGCAATACTTCTTTGAGTAAGTCCTTTTTCTTGTGCTTCATTATGCGATAACAATCCGTATCTGAAAATATTGGGTAGGTTGGAAATCTCAGTCATGTGATATAAATAGTCAACATGGTAGTTGTCGAGAATGCTGTCTTTTGTTGTATCCCTAACAAAATCAAACACTTTTTCGTCATCTGCTTTCTGTTTCTTTTCAATTTCAGAAATCCGTAATAAATCGACAGCTTCTTGTTGCTTCTTTAATATTTCGTCTTGAAGTTTTCGAAGATTTGAGACTTCTTTTTCTCTGAATTTTATTTTTGCCTTCTGTAACCGCTCTTTTTCCTTTGGGAAAGATGTATTGCTTAGAACTTTTTCCAATGAGGTAATCCGAGCTTTTGCTTCGTCCAATTTATTCTGCCCAATAAACGTTTCAAGTTCTGTTAGTCTTGTCTTAAACTGTTGTCTGCGTATCTCCTCCTGTTTTAACTTTTCTATTTCTCTATTATAGTAAATTCTTGAAGTCGAATACTCTGTGAGTAATTTTTCCAAATCACTAAATGGTTTGTCCAGTCGAGAAATGGTAACTTTTGATAATTGAATTTCCCCGTTTTTTTTGTGCTCACCTAATATCTTATTCAAATTAGCAACTTGATTCGAAATAAAATCCTCGCACCTAAATTTAATTGATTCTATTTTTCGTTGCTTAATTTCTAAACTATAAAAATTCCTATTTAATCTACTCAATTCCACTTCCAATTCATGAAGTTCTAAAGCCTTTCTCCTTTTGTTCTTAAGCTCATAGGTAGATACTACCTCTGCTATTTCGCTGATAGTTGTTGATTCAATAATATTATTTAGGAACGGCAGCGCTTCTAATTCATTCTTTGAAAGAATTTCAACGAGCAGTTTTTCTGTTTCAGGCTTTACAGTTATAGTTGCCTTGCGGATTTTTGAAATAACTTTCTCATTCCGTCTTTTGGATTTAATACGTGAAACTTTCTTCTTGAAAAAATAATACAATCGTTTTAATATACTCATTGGCGGATGTCGCAGAAAGTCAGAATCAGCAAGTTTGGTTAGCTTTCTGTTACTAAAAGTAAAAAAAATCAGAAGATGGATAAAGAAGATTCCGTAAGCCGATGTTACTGTGTGGTAGGTCAGTTCAGGTATCTTAAGCTGTATTCTTTCTTTATCCTCAGGAGCTTTTCTCTATTTCTCGACAGAGGAGGCAAAAACCGTCTGTATTTTTTGCGGTAATACCCGAGCACCCTACGTAGAAGCGCGCAGTTCATATATCCGGAAGGAGTGTCCTGAGCACGGTAGTAATCTATCGCAATAAGGATAAGCGCTTCACCATCGAACCCTGCCGGGTTACCTGCTGGCTCAAAGAAGCTTTGCCAGTTCCAACGAATGGATTTTATGAACGCATCGAACATCACCGACCTCTTGAACGCATACTTCTTTTTGGAATCTTCCCGCAGAAGCACCTCCTCGAGTTGGTCGTTACTGTAACCGCTTTCGGGAGGCTGGGCTAATAAGAAATACATCCATAGCCGTATTGCGTCATGCTCTCTTTGAATTCTCATGTTACCGAAGTTAAGAGAACCGGTGCCAAGGGAAAAACGGATATATAAGGCATGGTAAAATACATGCTTAGCTATGATGACTTTATTTCCGAGGGTAATGAAGCGGTAACTTCGACAGCGGATATATTAGAGTCCGCCAACCGAATTCGCAAACTCATGGAAAATGGCGATGACTTCGGTATAATCGGTGCATACAACCCGCTGGATGATGAAGAAACTAACGCCAAGGCCCAGGTCAGGTTAGAGGAAGGAGTAATGAAGCTTACCGACGGTTACATACCATTCACGGCGGGATATAGCTATCCTGATAAGAAACGGGCAACGAAAATAGAACTGAAGCTGCTGTTTGTTCCGGAAATCGAACTGAAAGACCTGTTAAAACTGGGCCGGGAGTATAGTCAGGAGACGGTGATTTTCGGAAACCGTCAGGGGGTTGATTCCTACCGGATGGACGGGAAAAAGGAAATCTCACTCACGATGCCTGATATTATGTTTGCGTTCTGCACGGTAATGTTCAATCCAGGCTCATTCAAATAAACACTGCAACTATGCCTGGAATTTTCTCCTCACCAACCAGCGGAACATCCTTAGTAAGATGCTAAATTTTTTTGCGCGTTCTTTTCGCTCCTGGTGCACTCGGAGTCAGATAGCTCATGAATTACTTGCTTGCTCGAAATTGCGCGCCAGGAGTGACCGTATGCCGCCAGGAACTAAATTTCGCCGCTTGGCCTGGGCTGATATGCGGCTGTAGGTCAGTTTTAGCCCACTTCCGTCTCTGGAGACAGAAGTTATGCCTGATAAACCGGGCACTATGGCACTACTCCTGAACAGGTTCTCCTCGTTCTAAATCCGTTTTATCGAAGTTATACCACTGACAGTCGCCAGTTGAAGTTTACCCACGCTGTTACCTTGGCGAAAATGATGGGTAAAGGTAAGCGGGTAGTGCAGTTCCATCACCTTGAACCTGACCTCATCGTTGAGTAGCAGCCGTTTTTCATTCGACGTTACTAACTGCAACGTTCCACCCACCATTCTTACCTCAATCACCCTGCCAGGTTCATAGGTGAGTTGAATAATCTGGCCGTTTTTAATCTGCTCCGGCTTCAATTTGTCTATCACCTTTTCGGGTTCATCTTCACTCCGGTCAAAAGAATGAATCAGTTGTTCCCAACCATTGTGGCCGAGATATGTGGCGATTATATCAAGTGTATAAAGCCGGGGTTCGTTAATGCCTTTCACGAAACCGAACAACCGGCGTAGTGTGCTGGCACTCAACTTTGCCTCGCAGACCTCTGAAATGTGGTTCGCCAGCGGCTCGCAATCTCGCGGGTATCTCACAGAGCGGCCGTAACGTTCTACTACCTTTTGTTTAATCAGCTTCGAGAACATGCGTCGAATGTAGACGCTGCAACAAAGTGGAAAACGAACAAATTACATCGGCAATCGCTAAAAATTGCAAGGGTTTCCAACGTTTCCAGCCGGAAAATTCCCGGTTTCCGCGGTTTCCAGCAAACTCGTGTTGTAATTATTTTTTAATCTAAACTACACAGTCATGAAAATCGAGACAGCAGTCAAAAAGGTGGTTGAGTTCCTACAAAGCAACCCCGCCTCTACAAAAGAGGAAATTGGAATTAAGACAAAAGTTAAAGGAATCGAACTTACAAACGTGCTGAAGGCATTGCGCAAGCAGGAACGGTTGGTTGAAGAAGGTGAAGGCAAGGAACTGAAGCTCTCAGTGAATGCCGAGCCGGAAGAAACGGCCGCACCTTCAACCGAACTTGAAATACCGGTAGAAGATGAACAAGAGTCGCCAAAGAGCAAGGGGCGGAACAATGACAAGTTCAAATTCAATGGTCAGGAATACGGAAAGGGCCCACTGGTGCGCGAAGTTGTTAGGCATTACATAGCCGAGCATCCGAAGGTAACCTCCAAACAACTGAAAGATGTTTTTCCGGATGAATTGCTCCGCAGGTTCGGAATCTGGCAAGAAATTTCGCAGGCCAAAAGTTTATCGGGAGCAAGAGACCGCTACTTCTTTCAGGAGCAGCACCAGATGAAACTTGGCGACAAAAAAGTGATAGTGGTATGTAACCAGTTCACCAGCGACAATGTTCAGCCGTTCCTCAAGGCCGCAAGAGCTATCGGTTATAAAATCAAGTAGCACTATTATTTGTTTGCCATTCTCCATAGTCGAAACGGACGCTCCCAAGGCGTCCGTTTTTGTTTTATAGGCATTATTACCAGAATTGTATCAATATGCGCCAAGAGAGTTCTATTTTGAAACGTAATATCTTTTTCACCACGCCTTCTGCCAAAGTATTTTTCATCCAATTACTGGTATGAGTTTGTATCTTTGATATAACAAAATAATAGGTCAGGCAATAATTTATTTTTAACCTTAAGATTTATGGGAATCACTTTAATAATAGTTAGCATAATTGCTATTGCAGCGGGAACTGTTCTTGGATATTTTATTGCTAATGCAAAATCCGGCAAGGAGACAGGGGAATTAAAATCGAATTTGGATAACGAACGAAAATCGCATGGACAAACCTCACAACTTTTAAACTTAAGAGAAGAGGATATTAAATCTTTAACAAACAGACTTCAGACCGAACAACAAGAACGCGTGAAATTTGAAACGCAATCAACCGGATTCGAGAAGCAGTTGGGACAGGTAAAAACGGATTATCAAAACGCTAAAACGGAGTTGTCTGAAAAAAACCAAGAGATTGTAATTGCGCATTCGCAAAAAATAAAAGCTGAAACCGAACTTAAAGAGGCAAATAATTCAATTTCAGATTTGAATACTGCAATCGAAAAATATACAAAAGATATTACCAAATTACAAGGGGATGTGGGTGATTTAAGAACAACCAATGCTGACGTATCAGCTAAATACCAAGAAGCTCTTAAAGCGATAGAAGAGCAAAAGAAATTTGTCACAGAGGCCAATAATTCATTACGAGAGGCATTCAACTCCTTGTCTGCTCAAGCTCTGAAGAATAACAATCAGTCCTTTTTGGATTTAGCGAAGACAGCTTTGGAAACACATATCAACGAGTCAAAAACGGATTTGGATAAAAGGCAACAAGCGATTGATTCAATGGTTAAACCCCTTACCGAAAGCCTTACCAAGTTTGATGGTAAGATTCAGGAAATAGAGGTTGCCAGACAAGGTGCGTATTCTGAAATAAAAGTGTTCCTTGACAACATGAAGGGCACTACAGAAAAACTTCAAAAAGAAACAAGCACTTTGGTTTCCGCTTTAAAGACATCTCACGTTCGTGGAAAATATGGAGAAATAGGTCTAAGGAGAGTTGTTGAGTTCGCGGGTATGTCTCAATTCTGTGATTTTGATGAACAAAGTTCAGTAACAACTGAAGATGGTCGCTTAAGGCCTGACTTAATTGTCAAACTGCCGGGCCAGCGACATGTTATTGTTGATGCTAAGGTTCCTCTGGCAGCATACATGCAAGCATTCGAGACTACCGATGAAAATGAAAAAAAGGAATTATTTATTAGACATGCTGCGGCAGTTAGGGAGCATCTCAAACAGCTAAGTGCTAAAGCATATTGGAGCCAATTTGAAAATGCACCGGATTACGTAATACTTTATTTACAAATAGAATCATCTTTTGGCGCTGCTTTGGAGATTGATAGAACGCTTATCGAAGATGGAATTAATAATAAGATAATTTTTGCTACGCCAACAACCCTCATAACCATGTTGCGCACCATCGCGTTTAGCTGGCAACAAGTAAGTATAGCTGAAAATATTTACCAGATGAAAGATGCTGGTGTGGAACTTTATAACCGGGTTACAACACTGATTCAACACATAGCGGCCGTGGGAACTAACATCAATGCTGCCGCTCTGAATTATAATAAAGTAGTTGGTTCTCTTGAAAGCAGGTTCATACCGCAAGCGAAAAAATTAAAGGAAATTGGTGGAACTTTAATGGACAAGGAACTCCCGGAGTTGAATCCAATAGAGACTTCATTAAGGCCACTGAACGAATCTCCGGCAGAATTGCCTGCTAAACCAGAAGAGAATTAAACTCAAATACCCCGACTTCTTCCTCTCATCAGATTCTTCTACACTCGTTTTATGCCAGCCAATCTTGCCTGGTGCGTTTAAAACCACAGAAGAACATGTCACATAATAACTCAACCGGCAGCAACACAAGGCCTCAAGCCCTCCTTTACAAAACCGATTTTTCCGTGGAGGAAATAAAACCCGCGAAAGGCCGTTACTTCAAACTCGAAGAGATGCAGAAGTATGTTGGCGGGCTCATTGAGATAATACCTCTGGACGGCGCAGGGTTGGAGGGCAAGTTGCTGGTCGTAAATGAGGAAGGCAAACTCATCAACCTTCCTTTCAACTTCTTAGCTACAGTGGAGTGGGTGAAATATTACGGAGACACGGACTTTGTTTCCGGCGACGCCATCATCTGCGACCCGAAGTTCATCAGGTAAGCGGGCACTTCTAATTAAGAACGTGCACATTGTGCCAGGCAAGCTTTTCCTGAGCAGGCCAATATTTTCTCTCACGGGGCAAGAGTATCTGTTTCCCCTCAAACCTCGTAATCCCGTAGCCGCTGTCGACCTCCTTGAATCCCTTTGACACCAGCACCCGGTATTCGCCGTCTATCCCTATCAGGCCCCGGTCGAACGCCCGGTGAAGGTTCGGGCAGAGGGTGATGCCGTTGGTGATGGTGTCGTCGTAGCTCTCGCTGAAAGGGACGATGTGGCAGGCGTCGACCATGCTGATATTCGCGGTGGCGACTATCCTCATGCCGCTGATGCAGCACGAGTTGTTATAGATTTTAGGAATCTCTCTCTTGAACATGCTGCCGCGTAGGTATACTTCCTCCTCATCGTTCTGCTTGAGAAGCTCGCTTATCTCGGCCCGGTATTCCACGGCGTCCTCGTTGAGGATTTTCCCCTCCAACTCATCGAACAGCTTATCCTGTTCGACCGCGTATTGGGCAATGTTCTTCTTCGTCGAGGGGAAATATTCGTCCAACAAGAACTGCTGCAATATTTTGTTGCTTGCCGGGTCTGTGAGCAAGAGGAACAAGTCTACGTCTATCTCCGCATAATCGACAATAGCCTTTAGCTGGTTAAATCCTTTGATGACCGTGTTGGCCGTGATGAAGTTGCTGTAGCCGGGAAAAGTTACCAGTCGCCAAAATCCTTCGCTCTTCATATAGAAGAAGGGGTAGGTTATCCGGCAGTCATGCTTCGTGGTCACCAGGAGGTTCCAGTTGACCTTGAACAGGGCTACAAGTTCCGGCGAAAGGTATATCCTGGTTGAGGCGAACAATTTCTGCTCGAAGGCCTGACAGACGGAGAGAAGTAGAATCGGCTTATGAGGGGCCGGCCCGCCATGATGGGAGCGGTCAATCCTCAGTTTCTTGAAGGTCTTGAGATATTTAGTTAATGAAGCCCGCACGTAAATTGAAATTCTCTAAGAATTGAACAGATAAGTAATAAGTTAAACCAAGTTTTTAATTACAATAGGTGTAAAAATTAAAGATGTTGGTTCATTCTATCTTTAATATTTCATAGTATACTTCTAACATGCCTAACTGGCAAGTTTCACCTTCCGTTTTCCCCATAAGAGCTATGCCCAAGGGTGATTTCTCATAAATAGTAAAAAGACCATTGCTGTTAGGTTTAATATTCTGTGACGCTTGCGACTTAGAAAATTTTATTTTTAATACTTTCCCCTCTGGATTTTTTACCGTAACAGCAGAATCAAAGCCAACCTTAATCTTCATCTCCGGTCTCAAGTGGATGGGAATAATTTCATTCACCTTTAGAACTTCATCAAGTGGGAGAATTGTTTCCGGTTTTTCATCTCTGTCAACATCGGAAATAAAAGCAACAAGTTTTTTTAACTCTTTCTCAACAGAATACCACCAATTAGTCGACCAAATTCTGTAAAAAATGAAACCCTGTTGTTCAAGTCGCGATTGCCTAAACATATCCCAAGCATAAGCTTCATTACTGCTATGATATTTAGCTCCATCACACTCAATGGCAATAATCGGCCTGCCGTTAATTTTTGATTTTATAATTAAATCAATTCTAAATCCTCCGATTTTGTATTGTTGTTGTAAACGGTCTTGTCCTATTTTTTCGGCAAGCCGGTAATAAACTTCTTCTTCGAAAGGCGATTCCGAGCCGTCTACGTCATGGTCTATTTCAAAAGTCCTTGATTCGCAATTTTCATATAGTTGCTTAAGCAGCGAGTCTTTTGTTTCCAAATTATTTTCACTTACCGACTTCGCGTAGGCCAGATATGAGTAGAAAATGGCTCTGCCGTTATTCTTGAACTGTTTCAGAAGGATAGGATATTGGTTTATATGCTCTTGTGGAATAGAAGTGCATACATAAACTTTATATTTTGCTCTGGTGATAATTACATTTAAAAGTTTGTATCCGTTGCGTTGCAGAATTGGCCCAAATTGTTGACGGAATGAACCGTCCGCTCTTTTGCCAAAGGTGGTCGAAATGATGATAATGTCCCTTTCATCACCTTGAATATTCTCTAAATTCTTTACGAACAAATCAGAACCTAAGTCAGCAATTTTCTTATCATATTCCGGTTTTTGCTGTCGTGCCTTGGTAATTTCTTCAAGAATCAAATTGCGTTGATATAAATTGAAAGTTGCCACACCAACGGTTGGATACTTTCCCGTTTCAGATGGTTTGATGTGGTTTAACAGAATGTCAACTACCTGTCTTGCTTCATCTCTATTTACTTGGTCTTCGTAAAGTCCGTTGACTTCAATAAACTGAATTGGATTGTATTCCTGTTTAGCAGGCATGGGGAGAAGCCGTTTGCCATAAAAAGCATGATTAGAAAAGTCAATTAAATGAGGATGTTGTGACCGATAGTGAACCTGAAGATAAGATTGTTTGTAATTACAGTTCTCGGCATAAACTAAAAGAGATTCGCTATCAGCAAGGTCAAGTGAATTGTTTATGTTCCGATTTGTTGTTTGAATTTCATTTGCTACTTGCTCCTCTTGATAATCTTCTTCCGTTGGACTGATTAAAGCGGTTCCACCTTGAAAGAAATTTGATGGTGGCATCTGCTGGCTATCTCCAGACACAACTTTTATCTTCCCTCTTAGTAAAGCAGGAAATGTGTCTTCCAATCTTAGCTGACTTGCTTCGTCAAAAATCACAACATCAAAGATTGCTTCAACCAATGGAATAACCGAACTGCATACCGCCGGGCTCAACATTACTACAGGAAAAAAATCTGTGAATAATTTGAAATCGGTATTGATGATTTTTCTCAAAGAATTTCTTCGTTCACCTCTACTTCCCCGCTTATTGAACAAACTAATGGGGTTTATCCCGTTTGCCTGTGCTTGCTGTGCGGATTGATATTGTTTGATTGACCAATTATTTATTATGCTCTTGATTTGAAGTTTTTTCAGTTGCCCTTTCGATTCAACCAACTCTACAATTTTATCATCACTCTTTGGCAATCCTCTTAAATTCGTTTCCGCATTTGCAAGTAACCAGTGATAATACCAACTTTCAAAAGTAGTTTCCCAATTCTTGCAATTGGTTTCAATTATTGATTTTACAACAGTTTGTTGCAAAAATGTAAGTTCAATATAGAACTTCCGCCAATCAAAATATTCTCTAAAATCTTCAAGATTATCAGAAATGGTTTGCATTGCTTTTTGTAAAACGTCTGCTTCAGAGATTTTCTGATTGTGAGTTGTGGTATTTGGAAAAACTCGATTTAATAATTTTTCTTCATTGATAACAGCAATGATTTGCTCAAACTTTCTCTCCGTATTTTGCAAACCTGTTTTACCAGTGTATAAAGGATGAAAATATTTTGATGAAAGATTTAGTAAATAGTCTCGTTTTACTTTTTCATTATTTTTGAACCACTCATCAGCGTGTTCGCTTAGTTTGGCAATGTTCTCAGCAAAAACTTTGAGAGTTGGCGTATCATTTCCTTCAAAGTAATTGTGCTCAAAATATTTAAGGCTTTGATGAACATCTCTTATTTCTGAAACTTTATTGATTAAAGTAAGTCTGCTGGCTTTAAGAGTTCTGTATCTGATTGAAACAATACTGAATGCTTCTATTCCGAATTTCGTAAAGCGGTCATTTTTGAAGAATAATTCTCCAAATTGTTCATGATTATGAAATACAAAATCCTTGTAATCTTGAATTTGTTTTTTAATGGCGTAATAATATTCATCAAAATGTGCTTCAAGCCAAGTTTGATATGCAATTTGCTGTTTCTGAAGTTCAAGTTTTATTTCTTCAAGTTTTTTGGCTGTTTCTTTTGATAGTTCCTCCAATTTAAGTTGAACCGCTTTTGGGTTATCTTCTTTGAAAATTGTATCACTCAAAATTTCAAGCGGATGGTCAAGGCGGTTTACATCAGCGTAAAGCTTCTTAGCAGTTTTTATTTTGTCAACTATTTCGCCAAGTTCCTTCTCATCATTTTGAAATTTGAATTGTTTGTAATCAAGTTTAGGTTTTAATACCCCAAAATCGACAACCCTTTGTCGCTTCAAAAATTCTCCTACTAATTCAGTCCAAGACTTACCCTGGTAAAATTTCTTGTGAAGCTGCTGATGCTGCTGATTCAGTTCGCCGGCTTTTGTCTCAACCGTATCCCGAATTGTATTGTAACTCGTTTGATTGAAATTTGCAAATTGGGATAGGTTGCTTAACCGGTCCCGAACTGAGTTTACAATTCCATCCCTGTCTTTGTTGATGTCTTCAACTACTGCCGCCAACGCACCTAACTGGTCATTCTCTCTATGTAAATTATTTTTTATTACGTCAAGTGCTGTTTTCTTTTCGCAGACGACAAGGCATTTTAGATTGTTAGCTAAAGCATTTGTAATAAGTGCGGTCAGTGATTGACTCTTTCCTGTGCCCGGAGGCCCCTGTATTATCTTTTTCGGTTCAATTCCTAATGTTGTTAATATTTCTTGTTGGCTCGGGTCAGTTTCAACAGCGCTATGCGGTGTTCCTGAGAAGTTCTCTACTTCTAAATTTTCAAACGCGAAATGGTCAAAGTTCTCAATGATTTTATCAATGTCGGTGATAATGCTTTCCTTTTGTGTTCTAAATAATCCAAACACTCCCCCGAAATATATCCAGGGGAGATTTCCTGAAATTGATTCCAAAGCTGACGCTTCAGGAATATTCTTAAGACGTTCATTAAATTTTTCAAGCAAAGATTCTTTAATATTAACAGTAGCGCTCGCGTTAAGCGCCTTTAATACCTTATAACATTCATGAATCAGTTCTTTTTTCTCAATGACAGCGTCCTCCAAAAGCTCCTCATTGATTTGAGGTATGATAATATTTTCATCGGTTTTTAAATAGGAAAGTAAAACATCATTCAACGCAACTGAGTGCACTTCCTCATCTACAATCTTTCCATTTTCGTTTCGAATTTTATTTCGAAGAATTGACCATGTATTAACCTTATTTGTTGACTTGATTATTTCTAATTGCCAAATGAAGAGGGGTGCCTTAATAATTTTAGTTGGGTCTTGTTTTGATGGCTTAATCAAAATTGGAAATCCAAAACCGAAAGTTTTTATACCATGTTCCTTGTAATTGTCTTCGTTTTCAATGTTAATGGAGTTCAACCGTTTTGATAAAAGTCCAAGTCGCTTTTGTTCGTCCGATTGGATGGAATTTAAATCAATCCCGTCAAAGGAAATTTTGAAATCAAAACAAGCGTTAGTTAAGATTAAGTCAAGAAAATTTTCGGCTAACTCAGGTTTTATAAAATTAAGGTTGGCAAAGTCTAAACGAGTTGCAAATCTTCCAGGCAAAGAATTCAGATGAATTGACCGGGTGTTGCCACCTTTGAGTTTATCTCTTAATGCTTTTAAAAATACCAAGTCGGTCATTATATATTAATATAAAAGTTAATTACAATATTTCTGTGCTTTAATTTCTCTTTTCATCGTTTTAGCATCTGTTAATTATCTTTTTAGCCAATCTTTTATATGGTTAACTTCTTCTTCTGTTAGTAGTACTCCATTTATTTGTTGAATATTCCATTGTGATTGTAGAAGTTTAGTTTATAATCGATATTTTCCATTAGCAAACCGGTTTGCTCATCGTGTTAGTTCAATCCACACTTTCATTTTTTTAGGTAACAAATTTGTCTGTTCATATAAAAACGTTCTTATTTTTTCCGGGTCTATTGTTGTTATGTTAGATTTTGGACTGCCATTATATTGCCCGCATGTCGCAAACAAATAGATGTCGGTATCAAGAGTTGCGTAGTCATCAAGATTCAATGTGGTCCACCCACTTTTCACTTGAACAACCGCACTTTTACCAGTGGTTCTGCTTTTAAGTTCAAACTCGTAAGTCATGGTATCGTCTTTACATGAACTCGGAATAATGAGATAGCCGTGATGAACTTGTAGATAAATTGCCAAAGCATCTTCGCAGTCATCTGTTGAGAGTAGTGAAAAAACATCTTCACCGGAAACGCTGTCAACTTTGTAGAAATTGCNNACCTGAGAGAAAATGCAAACTGCATCATCGTCAATTACCTGAATTGTTCTTGCAGGCCTAAAACAACTTACAACCTTTCCAGGCACGGCCTCTTCAGTTCCTATTTTATGCCACTCGCAACCTCGAACATTTACAATATCCGCCTTTTCACATTCTTCTGAAGTTTCGTAATACCATTCGCTTTTTATACGCCCCAAGAAATAATTGCCATGCCAGTCCCGCGTCCAAATAAGGTCGTCAACCTGCACGCGATTTTTCATAGCGTTTAATGCGGATTTCCAGCTGCTATCCCCGTAATCACCTTTTGCAACTTCCCAATATTCCTCCCACAGAACAGGAACGGTTTCGTAGTCAATTTGCCAACCGACGCCAACAATATTTTTATCTATACAAAGTTGGCGCTGGTCAACTCCGGATTTTGCTGCTGCTTTAAGATGTATTCTCCAAATATTCATTTGTCCAGGTCTTAATTAAAAACATTTTCATTATGCCAAGCAAGATTTTCTACAGTCATCTTAAGTGTTTTATTTAGTTATGTTTAGTGCTATAGTATAATGTCTCAAAAAAATCCTTAAAGTCATAATATTTAATATTACTGTTCACGAAGGTTATTAAGCCACTGGCTGTCTATATTCACCACAAAAAAAGGTAGTTCATTTGGTCCTCGGTCTCCTCTGAAAATAAAAATTCGTGAAAAAAATTCTGCTTTTAAATCGAGGGCAACATCTTTATCAAGGTTAAAATCTCTCCATTGGCGCATTATTCCATCTGGCACATAAAATTTGAATTGCGGATTTCTGTCATTGGAGGTTGTTCTGTTGAAGTCAATCAATTCTAACTCCCACACATTTGGATTGTCCCGAGTATAATGTATCTGTGCTTTAAGTCCCCTAAAACTTAACCGTTCATTTAGTAATTCAAAACTGTCAGTTTGATTTGCGAATAGAAAAATTAAATCGCCTGTTTCAATTAGGCCTACATAACTACGTTTTATTGATATGTTAAACAATCTAATAATCTCTCCAACCACCGCATCTGCCTCAATGAAGCGAATTACATCCAAATACTTTTCATCATTCCATGTATTTTTCCCTTTATCCTTTAGAAATTCATAAAGGAGGTCTCTCAATCTTTTGGGAATTGAACTTAAATATTCCTCGTCAATATTGGAAAACATATCGCAAGTTCTGTCACTTAAAAGCCATCGTAACGAGATGAGGGGAATTTTATTATTAGCAGCAAATTCAAAGGCTGCTTTACTGAATTTTTCCACTGAGGCAACTCCAACTTGATAGTTGTAGCGCTTACGATTCGAAATTGCATAGTTGGCCCGTCTGTTATTCTGTCTCTGTTGAATCGACTCTTCTGTTATAATTTCAAAATCGTTTATGTCATAACGAAGCCCAAGAGCATTTCGAATTACACCAAGTCCAACGGTGGTATCATAAGCTTTGCATTCAAATAAAAGGCGCGCTGGATAAGAAAAGGGCATTTGGATTGGTGGCTCCATTAATACATCAGCGTCATGCGCAGCACCCTTTCCATTAATGAAAAAAAGCCCAGCCCCAGCCTGAGCGAAAATGTAATGCCCATCTGGACGGACGGAAGTAAAGCCACAATGAGATAAAAGCCGTCTGACCAAATATTCAAGTAAGGTTCCTTTAAGCTGTCCAGATGTCATAACGTAAAAATTTGAGGTTACCGGGCCATTAAGCCTATGTCGTCTTTTCTTTCAGGTCTTTGATTGTTTTCGAAGCCCTGTTACGGCCGCTTCAATGTCCTGGGGGGCTTTGTCGTTACTCCATTCTTTCCAAAATTTGACAGTTGCACTTTCCGGTTTAATTGTCGGCTCAGTAATTATAACTCTTGTTGGAAGTAGTGATGCGTCACCAACAATTAAGGCTTCTCCAATATCAAGTATAGGTAACACATCCGTAAGCCCGGCTAAATTATCGGGAAGTAACCGTTTAATTACTGCTTGGTCTTCTGCATTTGACAGCCTCAATGAAATAAAATTGTTGCATTGACTTAAAACAGTTCCATTGACTTCCGCTGGTCTTTGGCTAATTACTATTAGACTGACACCATATTTTCTTCCTTCTTTCGCTATCCGCTCAAAACTTTTTAGCCCCAGTTCGGATGCTGAATCCTGGTTTGTTCTCTCCGGGATGTATAAATGGGCTTCATCACAAAGCAAGCAAATGGGATGCCGTTTTTCTTTCACTGTCCATTGTTGGACAGTGAAAATAATTCTCGCTACTAAACCTATTACCAGTGGAAGGACGTCAGAAGGAACTTCCGAAAAGTCAATGATTTTGATACCGGCTTTTTTGGTATTAAGAATTGAACCTTGCATCAAACGACAACATAATTCATTCATCCAATTTAATTGAAGCTCATCTTCTGAGATTTGGAAAAGAAAACCTAACCGCTTATCTTGACTCTTGGCTTCTAATCGTTGAATAAACCGCGTCAATTTTCCATTATATGGCCCCTGTTTGCCAGCGGCAGTTGAGCCCGCAACCATTTCAACATCTAATCTCTTTAATTCAGCCAATACATTTTCAATTTTGTAAGGAATGGGGCTGTCAATTGTGATACTGTCTTTGAACACCGTGTCTTTAATTGCTTCCAGGTATTTCAACTTTTCCGCAAAAACCGTTTTTGAAAAAAGCATGGCTTGATTCGGTGCGTTACTATCGCTTCTGTCAAGAAGCATGGCTAACATTTCCTCATAGGTCAATAACCAGTAAGGTAAAATCAATACATCATTGGCAAGGTTTCCCTTCTTCCCCAAATCAGATGGATTCGCAACTCGCAAATGTTGAATACCATCGGCTTTAAATCCTTTCCCGCTGTATTCTCCGTGAATGTCAAATAGAAGGCTGTTCGCCATTGGTAATTTTGCAACTTGCTCAATAAGCTTTGCAACGCACCAAGACTTACCAGAACCAGTGCTACCAACAATCACAGCATGTCTTTGAAAAAGTTTATCTCCATCCAAAAATGCCTCAGCATTTTCATCTATTGAATACTTACCGATGGAAAGGGGTATTTTGTAATTCTCCTTCGTTGAAATTGTTTGCATGAATTTGGTAATGTTCTCACCGTCTATGGGAAAGCAAGGAGCTTCAATTTCAGGAACGGTGTCAAGAGTTCTTTTAAAGACGTTTTCTTTTTCTCCGTGCTTGTCAAGCAGAGTTCCGATTAAATTTATTTTTAAAATGTTTTCAGTAAAAAGAAAATTACTCAACCCCAAATCATCTCCGACAGGCCGTTCTTCATCTGAACCCTTTCTGGTAATGCGATTGATAATACCAATAAGGTGTTGTCCCGCTTTAGAGCTTTTGATTGCTACCAAATGATTTACCTGTAACTTTCTTAGCTTCTCTATTTCATCAACTTTAATGATTAAAGTCGCTGTATCAACACTAAAAACTGTTCCAATTGAAGATGCCTCTTCAAATTTAAAAATTGCCATGAGTTTATGATTTAATGAGTTTGAGATATTCTGCCAATGTCCAATAACTTACATTCGGAATAATCTCTGCTGCCGGAAATAGTGATGAATAAATACGTGTATCCTTTGTATTTGCCTCCTCAATTAGAATGTATGCTTTACTTTTATTATCAATGATTGCTTGTTTCGTTTTAGAAGTAATTTCTTTTGAAATTACAATAACAGGTTTGTTGTTTTTGATTTGCGCAATTAGTTTTGGCTGAACATGAATATCATTGAATCCATAACCTATACATAAAAATCCATTTGCGTTTTCTATTTCGCTATCTGCTTGGGTAAGTATTGTTCTGAACGGTTCTAATTGTGTTTCAAAGTATTTTGACAGTCCTGGAGTTACTATTGATGGTTTCAAATCTGCTGGGATTGTGTGTCGTAGTGGAAGATGAATATCAAGTTCTTCTTGCGTTTTAAACCAATCCAAAGAGCCGTGGACTTTCCAAATGTTTACTTGTCCGCTAAAGCCCTTTAATGCCTTTAAATTACTTTGATGAATTTGATTTGTAAAATGCCCCAAATAATTTTGAGCAAAGCCGTTACAAATAAAAGCACCTGCGATACTTGCGGCATACTCAGCAAGCCTGTCGTAATTGGTTGTAATTATAGATAATTTCTTATCTGTTGGGTAAATGAGATACTTTGTGAGCTCTGCCAGTGGGAACTCAATTTTGTTACTTACAAATTGGTCGTATGCTTCGAGGTCGCGTTTGTTTACTAATTCCCATGTTTTGAAAATAATTTCATTTAAAACTTTAGGCCGGATACGCAGTTCATGAAGCGTCACCTCCAAATCCTTTAGTTTGTCAAGTAGAACGACAAATTCCGCAAATTGGATTTGGTCATCAGGGTCGGTAAAAGAAATTGACTTTTTTAGATGTTCTCCAAGTGCCCACATAGAGGGCAAATTGAATGGCACGGATGAACCGCTTCCAAGAATTACCAGTGGAACTTTGTTTGTCCAGTCCTGAAGTTGCTTTAGTAATGCGTCAAAGTCCATATCCTATTCTGTTAGTTAATGTTTGCTCCATGACTTCAAATGTAAAAGAAATATGCAGGCTGTTTTGTTAAAATGAAAGCAATCTTCTGGTTGTCGGTGCCTCCGAAGATTTTCTTCCGGTAAACGACTACCGTCCATCCTTTTTCTGCTATACTGTGGTAAACAAACCGCAGGCAACTCATGGGGAACATCATCGGCATAGAGCTCAGCCTCCTCGAAGAGGTCATCCGAACCATCGTCCGACAGGAGATGGCCGGGATGAGGGAGGAGATAAAACAGACGCTCATCTCCAAGCAGGAGTTGTTGCTTCAGGATGAGCGTTTATACACGGAACAGGTAGTAGAAATGCTCGGTGTCACAAGGCACACCGTTCTTAACTACACGAAAAAAGGCTACCTGCCAGAACCTAAGCGCGACATCTCCGACCGGCCATACTGGACGCCGGACCAACTGGAGGGAGCAAGGAAACGCCGGGGCATCAAAGGAAACTTTCCGGTCTGAGCGGTCAGCTACCCTCTTAAACCTGATTTTATATTGCGCACGAGCTTATAAGCAAAACGACCATGCGAGAGATAAAGAAATATGTTAGGTATCACATCGAGAAGCGGAAGTCCTGGCCAGACCAGAGTCCACAGCGGCCTCGGAACGTGGAGTTATACTTCAACTACGACGGCAAGCGCTACCATGACACTACCGGCATGAAGGTGGCATTATGCGATTGGGACGAGGACCGGCAGCGGGTGAAGCTGACCGTAAAACGGGGCGCGGAGGTGAACCGCTATCTGGACAAACTGGAGGACAAGATTAATGACATCTATTTCAATGCGAAGGCCGAAGGCATCGAACTCGACAACAACTACATCAAAAAGGAGTTGAAGAAGGACACCAAGCAAGCCCGGCCGGATTTCTTCAAGGAGTGGCTGAAATATTTCGAAATCAACAAGAACAGGTTAGTCAATGGCAGTGTGAAGAGCATGATGACCGCATACAACAGGTTCAAAGAGTTCACCGGCGGCAAAGTGGATTTCAACGACATTAATCCCGAACTTTTGTCCAAATACGCCGCATTTCTGTTGAGTGTGGGCAACGTGAATATTACCGTGCACGGGAACATCAAGCGGATGAAGATTTTTCTGAACTACGCGAAGGATATGGGACTGCACAGCAACGACGCATATAATAAATTCAAGTGGACAGTTCAGGAAACCCGAATTTTGTTCCTTGAATGGAGCGAGGTCAAAGCCTTATTTGATTATATACCAATCTCGGAATTTGAACAGAAAGTGGTTGACAAATTTTTGTTCGGATGTCTTACCACCATTCGAGTAGGAGATTATGATGAAATAAAGAAGGATTGCATTCGGTCAGTAAGATTTGAAGGCGATGAGCATGTTTACGATGCTGCTTACCTTCGTCATAAGAAGACTCATAACATTACCGTTGTGCCTCTTCTGCCAGAAGTCATGAGTATCTTAGACCGTTACAAAGACCTGCCGGGCGAAAATGCGCTGCCGAAGGTGGGTAGCCACGTAATAAACAGGCATATCAAACTCATTGCCAAGAAGGCTGGTATCGTCGCAAAGACTCCCAAAGATTACTACAGGGGCAACACCAGAGAAACGAAATATTTCGAAAAATGGCAGTTATTAGGCACACATGTCGGAAGGAAGAGTTTCATAACCCACGCCGTCAACATGAAAATCCCTGCTACCACCGTAGCAGATATAGCCGGCCAAAACGTGAAGACCACTCAGAAGTATTACGCCGGTGTTGTGAATAGGGAGAAGTTTGTTCAGGTTATGAACGACATGCGACTGCCGCCCGACCTGCCTAAAACTGACAAGTTGGGGTAACCTCTGTCTCCAGAGACGAAAGTTTTCATCGAAATTTATTTGTTAAAAAAAGCACTGCGCAAATACATTGCGTAATAAGCGCGTTCCTTTGCACCAAATTCGCACCAGCCACGGAGCAAACTGGATTTTAAATCCACTTATTTGTCAGAGCGTCAATTCTTATCTGTATCTCAATAGTTTTTTTCAAACAAGCCGCAACCCTTTTTACATGATTTATTTCATCGTATGTTAGCGTCCGACCCTTGCGATTAGACATTTTATTATTTGTTACTGGATAAAGATGGCTACTTGATGTTTGAAAACCTTACATAATTCTGGGAAATTGTTACATCATTCACACATTGCCTTACAAACTATGCTCTAATTTGCAGCCATAAATTATTAAAAATGAACCCATTCGAATTGGTCACCAAATCTATTTTACTGCGAAGCAGCCTTCAAGTGTCTCAAATAATTCTTCTCCAGTAAACGGCTTTTGGATATATCCTTTAGCACCCATGGCAAGACCTTTCTCGATTTCTTTTTTCCCGACACTTGCCGTTATAAAAACAAAGGGAATTTCAGATGTATCCGCATCCGCCTTTAATTCCCCGAATACTTCAAATCCGTTCGCCCCCGGCATAATAATATCGCAAAGAATAATATCAGGTCTTAGTTCTTTAGCCAAATCAAGCCCTACCTTGCCATTTACAGCAAAAATCGCCTGATAGCCCCCAAGTTCAAGCATTTCACAAACATTTTCGCGGATAACGGTATTGTCTTCAATGATTAATACAGTTTTCATTCGGAAATTATTTTACGGAAACATAACGGTAAAAGTGGTGCCTTGGCTAATTGCAATTTTGTTCACTATATGAAATATCCAGAATAAGGGCGGCAGTTGATTTTTACTTCTGGAAAAAATTAGGTGCTGAAAAGTAAAGATGAATCACTTCTTGTTGGTAATCATTACATAATTCCGTGTATTAGTTGCATAATTCACACATGCACTCTTTCGCTTTACCGAATACAATAAGCTTTATTTAGGATGGCCAGGTGCAGTAAATTAATTGAGATACCTCAAAGAATATTCCTTCTTAATCCGCTCAAGCTTTTCCTTGTTTCTTGATAATGGGGGCAACCACCGCCTGTATTTTTTCCGGTAATACTGGAGCACCCTTTTTAATAGCGCGCATTGCTCGTAACCTTCGATGGACTTGAAGTATTGCATAGCAATTAATAATAATGCCTCTCCATCAAAATGAGCCGGGCAGCCATAAGGGTCAAAAAACGATTGCCAATCTCTCTGAATACATGCGATGAAAGCATCATACATAACGCCCTTCTTAATGGCGTGCCGCTTTTTATTTTCTTCCCGCAACAGCACTTCCTCTAACTGGTCATCGCTGTAACCAGACTTCAAAGGTTCGGCGAGAAGGTAGTAAACGAATAACCTGATGGCGGCATGTTCACGCTCTAATTTCATAAGGTAACCGCAAGATAGCTGCAACACAGGCAAAGGGAAAAACAGAGAAATATATAAGCTATGGAAACAACCACTTACATAGATAGCTTCGATACTTTCATACAGGAGGAGAACCACATCCTGGTTGAAGACGACCCGGTGGCGAACGCCAACCACATTTTAGTAATAATGAACACCGGTAAGAATTTCGGACTCCTTTGCGCATCCAAACCAACAGGCCAACCAATGGATAAAGTAAGAACAGAACAATCCAAATCAGAAAATGGCTTTAAGAAAACGCTTCATCTTTATCAGGCAAAAAACTGCACCAATTGCCCGTTACGATCCATGTGCCACGATTCAAAACATAGCCGAATAATTAAAGTAAATCATAATTTATTAGCCTGCCAGGCCAAAGCCCGCGAACTGCTAAAAACAGAAGAAGGAATTTATCATAGAAAACGGCGATGCCACGACGTTGAGCCCGTTTTTGCCCAAATCAAACACAATAAAAACTTCAAAAGATTTAATCTGAGAGGCAAAACAAAGGTTGAAATCGAAACGGGCCTTATCGCATTAGCCCACAACTTAAAAAAGATGGCGGCATAAGCCATCTTCTAACTTTTAAAACTATCAGGCTTAATCCGGACAAAAATTAAAAAGCCGCCTCAATTTTACTTTTGAGACGGCCTCTTTGGTATCCTGCTTCTGTTTCAAGATCTTTCATTGCACCACCCTTAGGTAATTTCTTATAAAGACCTTTTAAGCCATTATAAAGATTTCTGACACCGTCTGCTAAACTTATAAGGCCCACAACCATTTCTCCCTTGGCCCCAATATTTTGAAGAGCGGATACCTTTTTGTCCGTCTCCTCTTTTTTGGGAAAACTGTTGACATCAACTCCATCCAAAGATTTGTCTTTGTAACTTCCAGGTATGATGTGCCAGTTATCATCAGATCCGTAAACAACATCCATTTCGGTCATGTTTATTTTTACCGATCCAACTAAGGTTTCCATCACTATTCATTCCGATGTGAATTGCTCTATTTTTAATGCGTGTTGCCCTGATTCGCTATCCCTGTTGTTTTCAAAATTTGCTATGTTTACCCAAGAAGAATTTATGAGCCAAAATGTCCCTGTTTAGTCCCTCCTGTAATCATGAACACTGGCAATTAATTAATAATCAATTGACTATACGAGTAACGGTCTTTAGGGGACGGAAGGGGTCTGGACGTTGGCCGTAAAGGCACATCTAAGTTTCTTCCGAACACCGGTTGGCGGGGACGCCAAACCGGGTACCCCGTGGTTTGGCGTCCCCGCCAACCACTTGTATGTAGACCGACAATTTAATATGCATCCAGCAACTATTCAACCAATCTGATTTATGAGGCTAAATACAAATAGCATCCCGCCGAATATTTTCTTAGCCGTGCATCATTCATTTATATTTGGCGCCATAAATCCCAATATGAGACAAAAAAATACACTGGTTTTTTTAGTGGCGTTGTTGCTTCAGCTAAGTTGCTATGCTCAAAATAAAAATGTACTGTTTGAGGGCATTCCGGCCTTTCACGGTGCGCAGGTGGTGGGCAATTATCCCAACACACCTTTTATTTTTACGGTACCTGCCACCGGAGAGCGGCCCATTACTTTCAATATAAAAAGCCTTCCGGAGGGGCTATCGTTAGATGCATCAACAGGTATTATTACCGGTAATTTAGTTACCCGGGGTGAGTATAACCTGAAAGTAACTGCCAGTAATGCTAAAGGAAAAGCGGAAGAAGATTTGAAAATTGTTATTGGCGAAACGCTTTGCTTAACACCGGCTATGGGTTGGAACAGCTGGAATGTATTTACCAAAACCCTGGATGAAAAAATGGTTATTGAGATGACTGATGCCATGGTAAAATCAGGTATGCGCGACCTGGGTTATGAGTACATTGATATGGATGATTTCTGGCATGCCGATACCCGCGATAGCCTGGGCCGGCCGGTGCCGGATACTAAAAAATTTCCTCATGGAATGAAATACCTTTCAGATTACATTCACTCGAAAGGATTGAAGCTGGGCATTTATTCGTGCGCTGGAAATATGACCTGCGGAAGAAGATTTGGCGGTTATACTTACGAGGAGATAGATGCCAAAGCCTATGCCGAATGGGGCATGGATTTGTTGAAGTACGACTACTGCTATACCCCCCCATCGCAAAAAACAGCTATTGAACGTTACACCAAAATGGGAACTGCGTTAAAACATTGCGGCCGCTCAATAGTATTCAGTATTTGCGAGTGGGGCTTTCGTAAACCATGGAAATGGGGGCAGCAGGCTGGTGGCTCGTACTGGCGAACAACACCGGATATTATGGATGTATGGAAGTTTCCAAGCATCGGATTTTCAACTCTGAAGAGCACCCTAAACCGCGAGGAAACATTATGGAAATACGCTGGTCCCGGCCATTGGAACGACCCGGATATGCTTATAGTGGGCAACTACGGCAAAGGACTTGCAACCGGTCGCGGTGTTTTTAAAGGCATGACAGACCTTGAATACCAAACCCACTTTAGTTTATGGTGTATGTTCAGCGCACCACTTTTGGCAAGCAACGACCTGCGAACTATGAATGAAGCAACGGCCACTATATTAACCAATGCAGAGATGCTTGCCATTGATCAGGATGCTTTAGGTGAGCAGGCCAAACCTATTTACAAAATGGGTGGCATAAGGGTTTATTTAAAGCATTTAAGCAATGGCGCGATGGCAGTAGCAGTTTTAAACACTACCGGTAGCGAAAAAAAATTCGACCTGAAAGCATCGCTGTTAGGATTAAAAGATGCCTGCATTGCACATGATGTCTGGAAGCACGCAGACATTGGTACGCTGAAAGATAAACTACCACTTACACTTCAATCGCATGAGACTATTGTGCTTACGCTCAACAAGTAAAAGAATACATAATGTGCGTTATGTATTGCAAAAACTTTACCATAGAAAAATACCATAAAGAATGTGAGCTTCTTTTCTTCTTTATTGCCGTCTGCTTTAGCTGACGGATGATCCTGGATAAGAAACACGGCTTTAGCCACAGTGCCTTTTGGCTAAAGCCATTTTGGGGTTAACCATTAACCGTCAGCTAAAGCAGACGGCAATAAAATACAATATGTTGGCTACCAATATAATTGTTACGGCGCTAATCCATAACTCACGTTAAATACTAACAACCGTTAGGATTCTATCATTTGGGTATTGATGCTAATTGGGTTGCTCATTATTTTATGCACGGGGCATTTATTGGCAATTTCAAGTAAGCGGCTGCGCTCGGCATCAGTCAGGTTGCCAATAAATTCTATCCGCCGGGTAATGTTGGTTATGTTCTTTTCGTCATCGCGTTCAAGGCCCAGGTTAACCTTTATTTCATCCAGGTTCATCTGTTTCCTGTCAGCATACATCCGCACCGTAACACAGGTGCAGGCACCTAACGACGCAATAAATAGCTCGAAAGGATTAAAGCCTTCATCCTTGCCACCATTGGCTTCACCCTCATCAGCAATCACCACATTTTTGCCGGCGTTAATAGTTACTTTATAATGATCGCGGCCTATGTGCGCGTTTGCAATTGTTGTCATAATTTTATGGTTTAAATTACTAATGTATAACCATTTTTTAAACCGTTGGTACTTTGTGGTATGGCTGTGGAATGCAAATATTAAAAATCAGCCAAAAGTTTCGCACGGAGGCACGGAGCTAACAGCCGGGAAATACATTTCAATACATTGTTTTGAATTCCTCTGTATTTATCTCCGTGCCTCCGTGCGAAACAAATTTTTTGACTCCAGTGATTAAGAAGTGCTGTCAGCACTACCCTCTCCCACGGCCCCCTGTCCCTCGTAATCCTCATAAGTCTTAAAGTATCCCGCCTTATAAGGATAGCGCTCCAGGTAAAGCTGCTTTACTTTCTTAAAAAGCAACTGGCGCAAGTCGGCGGTGTTGCGGTTTTTGGTGGCCGAAATAAAAATGCAGTTTTGGTGCGTTCGCGCCATCCAGGTTTCCTGCAGCTCGTTCAATAATCCCGTTTTTATTTCAGCTGGCAGAAATTCGTCAAACCGGGTTTGCTCATATAAATCCATTTTATTAAAAATAACCACCACCGGTTTCTCCTCGCAGTGCAGCTCCTTCAAAATTTCGGTTACTACCCGCATTTGGTCTTCAAAAGCAGTGTGCGAAATATCAACTACATGCAGCAATATATCGGCCTCAATCGCCTCATCCAAAGTAGATTTAAAACTTTCAACCAGGTGGTGCGGCAGCTTGCGGATAAAGCCTACTGTATCACTCAGCAAAAAAGGCACCGCGTTAAAGGTCACTTTGCGCACCGTGGTATCAAGCGTGGCAAATAGTTTGTTTTCGGCAAACACATTTTCTTTCGCCAGCAAATTCATAATAGTGCTTTTGCCTACGTTGGTATAGCCTATCAGTGCAACCCGTACCATTTCGCCACGGTTTTTGCGGCGCACTACATTCTGCTTATCAATTTCCTTCAGCTTCTCTTTTAGGAAGGTAATTTTTTTTGAGGCAATACGGCGGTCTGTTTCAATTTCTTTTTCACCTGCGCCACCCCTGGTACCTGCGCCACCGCGCTGCCGTTCAAGGTGGCTCCACATCCCTTTTAAACGGGGCAGCATATATTGTAACTGCGCAAGTTCTACCTGTGTTTTTGCCTGCACGGTACGGGCACGGTTGGCAAAAATATCCAGTATCAGCATGGCCCTGTCCAACACCTTTTTCTTCAGCACCTCCTCCATATTGCGCAGTTGCGAGGGCGAAATCTCATCGTCCACTACCACCAGGTCAACGCCCCGGGCTTCGCAAAAAGCTTTTATCTCCTCCAGCTTACCTTTGCCCACATAAGTTTTGGTATCGGGGTGCTGCATTTTCTGCACAAACGTTTTAAGTGTTTTTACCCCATCAGTTAGCGCCAAAAACTCCAGCTCGGCCAGGTATTCTTTGGTTTGCACTTCAGTTTGCTCCTGCGTTACTAAACCCACCAGTACGGCGGTTTCTTCCTTCATATTCAAATTATCAATAGTTGCCTTTCCTTTTTCGCCCATGGGCCAAAAATACAAAACCATTAGAGACTCGTTCCTTTTTTACAACCGGCCCCATATCCTCTGGTTGCGCCTGTATGGCAAAATCATATAACTTTAGCCCGATTGTATAATATGGGTTTTATTCAAAAAACATTTTCCGCTCGTCAGTTTCCGTTTATCGTCCTTACCGCAGCTACCATGGTGTGGCTGCTATGCATCAATTTATTTCAGGACGGTATGTTTATTGATGGCATTCAATATGCCGCCGTAGCGCGCAACCTGGCCCGGGGCGTTGGTACCTTCTGGAACCCCGTGCTGGCGCAAAATTCGGTGGCCGGCTTAAACTCATTTCACGAACATCCGCCGCTTGTTTTTTTTATTCAATCGCTGTTCTTCAGATTTTTCGGGTTCAATAATATTTATCCCGAGCGTATCTATTGCCTGTTTACATTTTTGCTTACTGCCTTATTTATAGCGCTGATATGGCGCAAGCTTTTTAAAGCACAGGCAACCCAACAACTATGGTGGCTACCGGTGTTACTATGGACTATTATGCCCATAGTTTTCTGGGCATATACTAACGATATACAGGAAAACACCATGGGTGTTTTTACAACGGCCGCAGTTTACTTTTTTCTCTGCACCATTGGTTCCGGTTCTGCACTACGCTCCGTCAGCTTTTACGTGGGCAGCATCAGTGTTTTGCTGGCAGGGTTTTGTAAAGGAGTGCCGGGCCTTTTTCCCGTGGGGTTTTTTTTATTTACTGCCTTTCGGTTCGAAAAATAAATTTCATCCGGGCTGTTGTTTACACGTTTGGGGCTGTAGCTATTATAACAATTATAGTATGGCTGGTTTTACAAAACAATGCTGCAAACCAGGCCCTGCAAACCTGGTTTTTCGGCCGCATGCTAAAACGAATATCCGATGACCCAACCGAGAACAGCCATTTCTACATCCTTACCGGCTTGTTTACCGAGCAGCTTCCCCCGCTTATACTTACAGCATTGGCATTGCTTATTTACAAAACCAAAAAAGCAAGCAACCAAATCAATAAGGGTTATTTTATACTCTTTCTGTTACTTGGTTTTGCCGGGTCGCTGCCTTTAATGGTTACGCTGGTGCAGCGCAATTTTTATTTTATTCCGGCGCTGCCCATGTTTGCCATTGCATGGGCATTATTAATAGCCGATGGGCTTAACAATGCTTTCAACCAGTTAAATCAACAACACAAACTAAAAAACGGCATTACCATATTTGCCGGGCTTGCTTTAATAGCTGGCGTTGCTACCACAACCGTTTTTGCCTGAAAAATAATGCGCGATAAAGAAATGCTGCACGATGTTTACACCATCCAAAAACTGGTGCCCCGAAACTCTTTTATAAGTGTAACCCCGGATGTTATGTGGAGGGACTGGAGTTTCAGGTGCTATATGATGCGGTATGATGAAATTTCGTTTAGCGATAAAGACACCTGTCAATACTATATTGCTAAACCCAACCAACCGGTTAGGGATAAGTTTACACCAACAGATGCGCCCCTGCATCAATACCGGCTTTACAAAATAAAGGATAGCAAATAGCTATTCGTTAATTCAACAGCCTATATTCTATATTATATAAGAAGCGCAAAGCAATTTGACATTCTTTGCGGCTCTCTGCGTGTGTTTGCTTCGCGTTAGTTGCGTTAACCTGTATTTAGGTTCAGCCTATTGTATATACAACTTGTCAGATACAACCTACGCATTGTAGCATTTCAACATGACAAAGCCGATTATATGTAATGACTCTCATTTACAATAAGATATGGTTTAAAATGTGATTCCTTTTATGTCACAAATCGCAATGTGTGTGCGCATTTAAAGGCATAAACGCAACCTTTTTTACAACATCGCGTAAAGTCAGGGACAAAAACAAATTCTAAAATCAAATAAAATGAAAACCAAATCCATAACAAAAGCCACCTTACTTTCAATCTTTGTTCTGTCGGTTATTACGGCAGTAACACTTAACTCGTGTCAGAAAGAAAGCATCCACCCCAAGGTTGTAAACAGCAACACCAAATCAAACGGCGAAGCCAATACCCCTGCAGTTACTGCTCTGTTGGTTAATGACATTAACAGCATCGTATTTTCGATGAAGAAAAACCAAAAAGGGCTGGTTCCCGGTGGTGTTGATTCAAACGGTTGCGTAACTATAGTTACGGATACCATTGATAAGCCAAACTCTATCACCTATAATTACGGCAGCGGCTGTATAGGCAACGATGGCAAGGTGCGCTCGGGTGTAGTAGTAATTAATTACGCCGTCCAGGATATCAGGGTTGTAAATAACGTAATATCGGCTACCATGCAAAATTACAGCATCAATGGTACTCTTTTTAACGGTACTATCAGCGCTACCAATACCGGAACAAACGGACGCGGTAACCTTGTGTTTTTAGAAACTGCATTATTTACCAAGCTTGCACCGCAGCAAATTTCAACAGATACCCTAAATGGCAGTTTTGCTTATGAGTGGGTAGCCGGCGAAAGCTCTTCTCCGGAACAAAATCTGCAGTTTTCAGTTACCGGCGGCTGGACCAGCACTTATACCGCAGGCCAAATGGATAGCCTGGTTATAACCACCCCGCTGCTTAAAAATGCTAAAACCACCAATGCTTGTAACTATTACATCCAGGGTACCCAGTATACAGTTACAAAAACACCTATGGGCGAGCAATATTCGTACTACGATTACAGCAACCCGGGCTCGTGCAGCGGACAGGTAGCGGTAACAACAAATGGAGTTACTGTTACACAAAATCAATAATAAGCACAGCTAATTAAGCAAAAAGCCTGAAGCGGTAAAACGGCTTCAGGCTTTTTGCTTTTTTCCCCATGGCAAAATCTGACCCCTTCCGGCACCTGCAGATAAACGCATAAGTGTGAATAAAAATATCCGTGCCCGGTAATTAGCACAAATGCTTACATTTTGCAATAAACAAAAGCGCCCCTTGTTTGCTCAAACAGAAACTTGCTTCCTTAATATCCTCATCATTTACAGCACAATATCGCCGGTGCTGTTTAAATCAATGAATTGTGGAGACAAAACGGGTATTTGCATCGTATAGCTTTTATATAACAATGCAACCTTTTTGTATGCCATGCGTAAAGTACTTTACACAATAAAATATTTAAATACAGAACAGATGAAAACCAAATCGCTTACTAAAGTCACTTTGCTTTCAATATTTTTTATGGCGCTTATTACTGCGGTAACGCTTAATTCGTGCCAGAAAGAAAGCATAAAACCTAAAACCCCCACCAGCGTAAACACTGCCGGCAATATAGATGCTAATTCAAGTTTAGTGCTGCAGGAAACCAGCAACATTCTTTTCACAAACAGCAGTACCCAAAAGGGCTTGCTTCCAAAAGGGCCTGATAGCTCAGGCTGCGCCACCATAACTTACGATACCGCCAACAAGCCATATACAGTAACCTATAATTACGGAACAACAGGTTGTGTAGGAAGCGATGGAAAAACCCGCGCCGGTGTGGTAAGCCTTACTTATTCCAGTACAGATATCAGGTTGGTTAACAGTGCCATCACCATTACTTACCAGAACTATTCAATCAATGCCGCCACCATAAACGGCAGCGTAAGTTTTGTAAACACCGGACCTAATGGTAACGGTAACCAGGTAATTACCGAAACAGGAACCATCATCGCCACTTCCTCAACCGAAACGGATACTATGAATGTAAACTACAGCAACGAATGGCTGGCCGGCGAATTCTCATCACCTGCATCTAACTGGCAGTTCAGTATTACAGGATCAATTCTTGCAGGCGTATCTACCGGTAAAACGGGCGGTTTAGTTATAACCTCTGCCTTGATTAAAAATGCAAAAACCCCGGGATGTAACTTTTATATCCAGGGAACTGAAACAATCAGCGTAACCGGTCAGGCCACCCAATATGTTGATTACGGTAACCCCGGCAATTGCAGTGGTTTAAAATCAGTAACCAAAAACGGAACCACCACGGTAGAAAAACAATAACAATAATAAAGTCTTAATCAAATGCCCGAAGCGGATTGCCTGCTTCGGGCATTTTTGTTTTAATTTCCGCCCATGTTATTTTACCGACAGAAATAATATTTTTACTTAGAATCAACCCCAACCCCGGTTTAAGTATGAAAAAAACCATTGCTTCTTTTTTCTTTCTTACCGTAGCCGGTTTGCTCATGTTAATGCTGGTGCTTGCCATCAACGACCACATCAATATCCCCCAAAACTCCTCACTGCCCCAAAACTTTTACCGCAACCCCACTTTTTTCGAATCATTAGTTGGCCAGGGCATTCAAAACTTAAAACAACCAACCAGTCTGCTTATACTGCAAATTGTGGTTATACTGCTGGTTTCGCGTATTACGGCTTACGTTTTCAGCTTTATAGGGCAGCCTGCAGTTATGGGTGAAACTATTGGCGGTATCCTGCTGGGCCCATCCTTATTAGGTTGGCTTGCACCTGGTGCCAGCCATTTTCTTTTTCCGCCCGAATCGCTGGGCAGGCTGCAATCATTAAGCCAGCTGGGCCTTATTATTTATATGTTTTTAGTGGGTATGGAAATTGATTTGGGCAAGCTGCGCTCAAAGGCATCAGCCGCTGTCCTTATTGGCCATGCGGGTATTGTGTTTCCGTTTACACTGGGCATGTTTTTAAGCCTGTTTCTGTACCAGGATTTTTGCCCCGTTGGCATAGGCTTTCTGCCCTTTGCTTTGTTTATAGGGGTAGCTATGAGCATAACCGCTTTCCCGGTACTGGCACGCATTGTAAAAGAAAAAAAACTAAGTGGTACCATGGTAGGCACCGTTAGCATTGCCAGTGCTGCTATTGAAGACGTAACGGCCTGGTCTGTTTTAGCCTTAATAATTGCAGTGGCTAAATCAACCTCGGTTACTACTTCTATCATATCGTTGTTGCTGGTGCTTTTGTTTATCCTGATTATGTTTTATGTGGTAAGGCCCCTTTTGCAGAAGTACCACACTTTGTTATTTCATACCGATAAACCTGATATTCCGGGAATAACCTTTGTGGTAGCTATTTTACTTTTATCGGCTATAACCACCGATGTATTGGGCGTTCATGCAGTGTTTGGGGCGTTTATAGCGGGCTTAATTATGCCCGTTGAGATTAAGGTTAAATCGCCGGTTAAAACAAAATTTGAAGACTTTACCACTGTTTTGCTGCTGCCTATATTTTTTGCGCTCACCGGTTTAAAAACGCAGCTCGGGCTTTTAAACAGCGGTTACCTATGGGGCGTATTTACGCTGGTGCTTTTGGTAGCAGTTAGCGGCAAAATGGGCGGTGTGGTTATAGCCGCGCGGTTTAGTAAAATTAAATGGCGCGATTCAATCATGCTGGGCATTTTAATGAATACCCGCGGCCTGATGGAGTTGATTGCCCTGAACATCGGTTACGACCTCGGCGTTATCTCAGGCCCCATATTTACCTTAATGGTGTTAATGGCAATTATTACCACTTTTATGACGGGGCCGCTTTTGAATTTGATAATGAATAAAGATAGCTTTACGGCAGAACCGCTGCCCGAAGCATGATACACCAGTTTTGCACCATTACCACCCTTAGCCATTTATACAAGGTTTACGCGCTCGCCGAATCGCTTAAAAACCAGGGGCATGGTTTTTTACTGAACGTACTGGTGATTGATGATAACACTGATTACAATTTTGAAAACTGCCGGTTTTTTAAACTGAGTGATATAGAAGCCCAACAAAGCGCCAAAGAAATAATAAGCAAGTACCGGCGCAACAAAGACAAACTGCGCTGGAGCTTAAAACCGGTGCTGATGAAATACCTGCTTACCCAAACCGGCAACGAACGCCTTATATACCTGGATAACGACCTTTACTTTTTTTCCGACTACGCTTTTCTTTTCGGCCTGTTGAATACACACTCATTTTTACTTACCCCCCATTACTATCAAAACGACCCCAACCAAAACCAAAACTGGCTGGAAGCAAACTTCCGTATAGGGCTTTATAACGCAGGTTTTGTGGGTGCCAACAAGACTGCCCTAAACACCCTGCAATGGTGGGCCGATTGCTGTTTATACCGCTGCGAAAAAAACTCGTTCCGGGGCATGTTTGATGACCAGAAGTACCTGGATATTGTACCCATTATTGAACCCACCGCTTTAATTTTACGCCATAAAGGCTGCAACGTAGCAGGATGGAACGCCGTAATATGCCGCCGCGAAATTGTTGACCACCGCGTACTCATTGACGGCAAGTATGATATTGTATTTATCCATTTTAACGAAAACACCATCCGCGAAATTGTAAAGGGCAGCGATGGTATTTTGTTCAACTACTACCGCACCTACATTGAAACCTTAAAACACTACCGCGACAACCTGAAAAAGAAAGAATTTTACTTTGACCGTAGATTTAGCGACCGGTTAAAACTGAGTTTGTGGAAGGTGTTGACGAGGTTGGAGGTGTAACACTAAACTGTGTAATGAAAAAGTTTGTAACCATAGTGTGTTTGTTTTGCTGGAGTTATTCGTATGGGCAGTTGTATGATGCGCAGTGGGCGCTAGGGTACGATGAGTCTGTATTGGATTTTCGGGCCGCTGATACAATAGGTGTTTATAGCATACCCACACTTGAATACTTTACAGTGACAAATGCGAGCATTTGTGATGAGGAAGGAAACTTACTATATTATACTAACGGAATCAGTATTTGCGGGGTAGATAGTATCTTGGAAAATGGGTCAGGACTCAATCCTTGTCCCTATACTGGCTATTATACTGTTGATGGTTTGAATATTAATCAGGCAGCTTTATTTATTCCGCAGCCAGGCAGTTCTCGCTACTATTATCTTTTTCATTTTTCCAATGATGCGCCGGACAGTTTAAGGCCTTCGACTATTTATTATTCGCTAATTGATAAGCAGGGCAATAATGGCCAAGGATCTGTGATTAAAAAAAATATGCCTATTCTAAATAGTGCAGAGTTAAGGGAAGGTGGAATGACGGCATGCAAGCATGCAAATGGTAGAGACTATTGGCTAGTGATGGGAGGATCGAATAATAATACTTTTTACAAATTTCTTATTACCCCCGATAGTATTATTGGCCCTTATTTGCAGAATATTGGCCCGATTTTCCCCATTGGATATGATGTCGCTACAGGGGAATTCTCTGAAGATGGAAGCAAGTATGCGACCTGCATTTTTGCGGGTGCCCCAATTTTAGTAATGGATTTTGATCGCTGTAGCGGGGAGTTCAGTAACCCAGTCATTCTGAATGAGGTGGCGGGTTTTTTCCCTAACCAAGACACCATTTTTGGCTGCTATTCATTGGAGTTTTCTCCCAGCAGTCAGTTTCTTTATGTTAGCAATCCGAGTAATCTCGTGCAATATGATTTATGGGCAACTAATATACAGGATTCATCTCAATTGTTTTTGGGCGATAGTACCGATTATTTTGGCATAGATATGCTTCAAACAGCGGAAAACGGAAAATTATATGGGAGTACATGGAATGGAGGGTTGAAAGCACTACACGTTGTTAATCACCCGGATTTAAAGGGAGATAGCGCTGGCTTTGTTTATGGTGGTCAGCCCACACTAACCCAAAACGCTCTCAGCTTGCCAAACCTTATTAATTATAAATTAGGATCTTTAGTCGGCAGCGGTTGCGATACAATTCCTACAGGAGTTGCCCAGCAAACTATTTCAAATTCGTTAAGGGTTTTACCTAACCCGGCTGATAAATATGCATATGTTGAAATGGGTGCGCAAGGTAATTATGAGTTTGATTTGCTAACTGTAAGTGGGCAGGTTATGGCTACTAAACAAACGCAACAGGTAGATATTTTTGATACCGAAACCCTGGCCCCCGGCGTATATTTTTTACGTGTAACAGATAAAACCACCGGTGCCCAGCTTGCGGCAAAAAAAGTGGTGGTGGTGCATTAAATAAAACAATGTCATTGCGAAGTCAATTCCCGTAAAAAAATAAAAGAGTTATTGGCTGTGGCAATCTTCCGTTGTGTCTTTACAGCACACTACACGTAAAGACACAACGGAAGATTGCCACAGCCTTTTTTCTAAAATTTATTGCGGGAAAAGGCTTCGCAATGACAGCCACTCTTTTATATTTAAATACAAATTTCCGCTACATGGCAAGGGTAGACAATATCGGACTGGTATTTCAAACCTATTATGTTTATATCATGACGAACAAAGGCAATTCTGTCCTTTATACCGGTGTCACCAGCGAACTTGAAAACAGATGCATTCAACACCGCACAAAAAATTACCCCGATAGTTTTACAGCCAAATACAACATTAATAAACTACTTTATTACGAACGCTTTGCCGATGTCAATGATGCCATTGCCCGCGAAAAGCAAATCAAAGCAGGTTCACGAAAAAGGAAAATTGACCTGATTGAAAAAGATAACCCCAACTGGCTTGACCTGTTTGAAACCAAGATAGGCCCGGACTGGCTTTAAATAATAAAACAGATGTCATTGCGAAGCCAATTCCCGTAAAAAATAAAAGAGTTATTGGCTGTGGCAATCTTCCGTTGTGTCTTTACGGCACACTACCCTGAAAGACACAACGGAAGATTGCCACAGCCTTTTTTCTAAAATTTATTATGGGAAAAGGCTTCGCAATGAACAGCTGTTTTATTTCCCCTCTCAAGAGGGGTGGCCGCAGGCCGGGGTGTGTGGCTGTTCGGGTAATGGGCTCAAACAGCCACACACCCCGCGCTTCGCGCTTCCCCTCTCCAGAGGGGAAAACCGCAGTCAATCGCTGCGCGATCGGGCTTTTATTTCCCGGCTACCTCAAACCTCTCCTCCAAAAAATCATACATAATATGCGGCGGCAGGTCTAACAGCGCGGGATATATTTTTTTAAGCACCGGTGTTTCGTAGTAGTAAAAAGGTTTGGTAAGGCGGGCCAGCAAAGTACGCATAATGTAACCGAAATTCTGTCCAAATAACCGGCGGCGGAAGGCATCAATAACCTTCTGCGATTCCTGCTGGTAGCGTTGTTGCTGGTTAAAGCTTAACTGGTTGCCATGCACCCTGAAACCGCCTACCAATACCTGAGCGGTGTGCAGTTGTGCATGTTCAAAAAAGCGGGTCCATAGTTCAAGGTCAAAGGCCAGGTATTCTTCTTTAATATGTCCCCCTGCCTTTTCCCACAACGACCTTCGCCAAAAAACACTCTCCTGCTGTATGGCGCTAAAGTCGCCCATGGCAAAACGCCACTTGCTCCAGCGGGCAAATTTTAAATGCAGGTTATCGCCTATATACTGCGGATAGTAATAGGGCCTGTTGCGGTTGTAATGTATTTCGTTCAGGCAGGTGCCGCTTGCGTTAAACCAGGTAGGAAATCCCATTACCCAACTTACGTCCTTCAGCCCATTAAACATTTCTGCCACTGCAAAAAGCGATTTAGGGTGCAGACGGTCATCCGTATTTAGCCAACCCATTATTTCGCCGGTGGCCTTTTTAAAGCCCTTATTCAGTGCATCAGCCGGGCCTTTATCCGGCTCGCTGATAAATACGGCTAACTGGCTGCGGTATTTCTCTATAATATCAATAGTGCCATCGGTACTGCCGCCGTCTATAATGATGTATTCAAGGTTGGGATATTGCTGGTTTAAAATAGAAAGTATCATGTCCTCAACGTATTGAACACTGTTAAAGGAAATGGTTACTATACTTATTTTAGGGTACTGCATAAATTAAAATAAATTTTTTTGCCACAAAGGCACTAAGGACACTATGTTTTTTGAAAACCTTTATAATTCAAAACGAATTTCTCTTGTATTTATCTTAGCGTCTTTGCGATAAAAATGTATTGACTTTTTAGTATTCGTTCAAAAAATAAGATTGCGTTTCATAATCGAACCGGATAAGCGGGGCCAGTTCGTTTTCATTGCGGTAAAACAGCCGCAGGTATGGTACATTATTGATAAAGAAAAACTCCTTTGCCCTGCCAATCCAGCTATCTTCAATAGCCGGGAAACCATTCGGTGGATTAAACCTCCGGCTATTCAGCTTTTCGTGTTTACCGGTTGATGAAAAATACGCCTTACAGGTATACAGCTTTTGCGTTTTAAAAAAAGCCAGCCACAGGTCTTCGCAAAAATCTTTTTGCCCAACAAAATATAATTGAGGGGCAACTGTAGCCCAGATACTCTTCCTCCAGAAGGTGGAGGCCGGCGCAATACACCTGCCCGAATTTTTATAAAGGTTACGCTCGTAAATTTTATAGCTCCACCGCCGCATGGCGGTAGTGCCTGATGCAACATTAAAGCCCGCCCTGGCCTGGTACGTTTCAATACCCGTTAACCAGTTAACCATTTCATGCTTCCCGAAAATCTTGTCTGCCGCATCAAAAGCCCCTTCAAAAAGCTCTTCCCCACTCCACAAAGTAATGCAGTATTGCGCTGCGCTGCGCTCAACAGCATCCGCAAATTTTGAAAAAAAATCTTCTTTACTTTTATAAGGAATCAGTATTACATCCTGGCCCGCTTCAGATTGTGGAACATTTTCCTGTTCATAAAAAATGCATATATCAAGCCTGGCATCCGTTAGCTTTTGCCTTAAAACGGAATGAAGGGTAGCCGCCAGCTGCGTATTGTTTCCGGTGGAAACAATACCGGCAAAAAACATACTGCCCCCGTGCCCGGATGATCGGGTTGTGGTTTGTTCTTTACTTTGTGCTACTGTATTCATCAGGTGCTGAGCCAAATTCCGTTAGAGTTAAAGATACCATTAGTGTTCGAAACCTTAAATTTCAATGCGAACTGGCCCTCTCTATCGCTTGCGATGGAGAGGGTGGTCAAGCGAAGCGATGACCGGGAGAGGCCCGGCTGTTGGCAATATTGCATGTTTCGAACACTAACAGTTAAAGATACATAAACCTAATTACGCACCATCGGCATTACTCCTGGTAATACACCCGCTTAACGCGTGCCGAAATGCCCGTTAATATTTCATAGGGTATGGTTTCGGCAGCGGTTGCTATTTCGTTAATGTCCGGTTGCTCACCAAACACAATTACCTCATCGCCTTCGTTAGCCTCTATGCCGGTTATATCCAGCATGGCCATGTCCATACAAACGTTACCAATAACAGGGGCCAGCTTTCCGTTCACCAGCATCTTTCCGTTACCCCCCGATAGTTTACGGCTTAATCCATCGGCATAACCAATACCCACCGTGGCAATTGTTTTGTTTTTAGATACTTTGCCCGCGCGCCCATAGCCAACCGAGTCGCCTTTTTTTACAAGCTTAATTTGCGAGATAGTGGTTTTAAGCGTTTGCACGTTCATCAATTTGCCCTGCACTTTTTCTGATGAATCAACACCATATAATCCGATACCTAATCGCACCATATCAAACTGTGCATGGGTGTGGCGCGCAATGCCGTTGCTGTTTAAAATATGCCTTAGTATCGGGTAATCAAACTGGCTTATAAGCACGCTACTCATTTCATCAAACTTAGATATCTGCTGGGTAGTAAACTCATCATATTCCTTATCCTCACTGGCCACTAAATGCGAAAACACCGAAGCCACCTGTAACTGGTGGTTTAACTTCAATCGTTCCACCAGCAACGGTATCTGTGCAGCTTCAAAGCCAAGCCGGTTCATGCCGGTTTCTAACTCCAGGTGTATTTTATATTTCTCACCATTGCCATTGCGCAACACGGCCAGTACTTCAGCAAATTTATCCAGCAAATTCACCGAATAAATCTCGGGCTCCAGTTCATAATGTATCATGGTTTCAAAACTGCGCTGCTCGGGGTTCATTACCATAATCGGCAACTTAATCCCGTTCTTGCGCAGCTCAACACCTTCATCGGCATAAGCAACCGCCAGGTAATCAACCCGGTGAAACTGCAAAGCATTCGCTATTTCAAAACTTCCGCTTCCGTAGCTGAAAGCCTTTACCATAGCCATCATTTTTGTTTCGGGCTTCAGCAATCCCTGGTAAACTTTCAGGTTATGGGCAAGGGCGTTCAGGTTTATTTCCAATACCGTTTCATGCACCTTCTTTTCTAAAAACTTGCCTATTACCTCAAACCTGAATTTGCGCGCACCCTTTAGTAATATCACTTCGTTTTGAAATGTAGATGAATCCAGGCTCTTCAACAACTCTTCAGTGCTTTCAAAACAACTTACCTGTAGCGCATCGTTCTTCTCAAACATTTTCCTCATCCGCATCAGTGCGGGGCCTACGCCAATCAACCGGTTCACTTTATTCTCGTTCAGTATATTCGCTACCTCAGTATACAAATCCAGTTCGCCCCTGCCACTTTGTAAAATATCAGAAAGGATAACTGTTTTTTGGGGATGCTGGTTCTGCTGCTTTAAAAAATCAATGGCAATTTTTAACGAGCCGATATCAGAGTTGTAGGTATCGTTTATCAGCGAGCAGTTATTAATAGCATCCTTCATTTCCAAACGCATGGCAATGCGCGAAAGATGTTTCAGGCGCTCTTTAATAACCGCAAAATCTTTTTTCAGGTATAGCATTACGCAAACACACTGCATCGAGTTCTCAACGCTGGCGCGGTCAGAGAAAGGAATTTCAAAATCAAGCTCTTTGTTTTGATACAGGCATGATATAAAGGAGTGGTTGTCCTTTTGCATTACACTAACCACCTGCACATCAGCCTCACTGCTCATGCTCCAGGTAAAGGTCTTTATCTTGTTTTCTGTTTCATCACTTCCTTTCGAAAGCGCATTTATTTCAGCAATACTCTGGTTTATGTCGAAGTAGTCTTTGCAATAAATCAGGATATCAGCATTTACAAAAAGGTTCAGCTTCTCTTTGGTTTTGTGGCGCGCACTTAAAAATCCTTCGCTGTGTGCCTCGCCTACATTGGTGAACACGCCTATATCCGGTTTAATTATCTTCTCCAGCTTATCCATCTCGCCCGACTCAGATATACCGGCCTCAAAAATGCCCAGGTTATGTTCGCCGTTAATTGGCCAGACAGAAAGCGGCACACCAATTTGCGAGTTGTAGCTTTTAGGGCTGCGGATAATGTTGTAGTCTTCGTGCAACAATTGGTATAACCACTCCTTTACAACGGTTTTTCCGTTGCTGCCTGTAACGGCAATAACCGGTAATGTAAACTTAGCCCGGTGTATGGCCGTTAATTTTTGTAACGCGGCTGTGCTATCTTTTACCAAAATAAAATTGCTTTCAGGATATTTCTCCTCTGTAAAATCAAGTGCCTTGGACACCACAAAATTTCTGACCCCTTTATTATAAAGCTCTTCTATATAATTGTGGCCATCCAGTTTTTGTCCGGTAAGGGCAAAAAAAAGCGTTTCGGCGGGATGTATCAGCTTTCGTGAGTCGAGTAATATTTCCTGTATTGAGTACTCTTTCTTACCTGCAACTATCAGTTTGCCACCGGTTCCTTTTACAATCTCTGCTATCTTATGTTCAGTTTTCATGCGCGTATTTCTTAAAACAAATACATCCTCTCCCCTGCCTACCGGCAGGCAGGCTGCCCTC